>NZ_KV815279.1:0-5264 GCF_001814205.1 Rothia sp. HMSC036D11 | reverse complement strand
CAAAACTATACAGCGAACGCAAACACCACCAACAACTATAGTGTGAATAAGTCTTCGGCCTATTAGTACCAGTCAACTCCACGCCTTACAACGCTTCCATACCCGGCCTATCAACCTCATCATCTCTAAGGAGCCTCACACACCACAAAGAGTGCCAGGAGAACTCATCTCGAAACAGGCTTCCCGCTTAGATGCCTTCAGCGGTTATCCCTCCCGAACGTAGCCAATCAGCCATGCACCTGGCGGTACAACTGACATACCAGAGGTTCGTCCGTCCCGGTCCTCTCGTACTAAGGACAGCCTTTCTCAATTCTCCAACGCGCGCAGCGGATAGGGACCGAACTGTCTCACGACGTTCTGAACCCAGCTCGCGTACCGCTTTAATGGGCGAACAGCCCAACCCTTGGGACCGACTCCAGCCCCAGGATGCGACGAGCCGACATCGAGGTGCCAAACCATGCCGTCGATATGGACTCTTGGGCAAGATCAGCCTGTTATCCCCGAGGTACCTTTTATCCGTTGAGCGACAGCGCTTCCACAAGCCACTGCCGGATCACTAGTCCCGACTTTCGTCCCTGCTCGAGTCGCCACTCTCACAGTCAAGCTCCCTTGTGCACTTACACTCAACACCTGATTGCCAACCAGGCTGAGGGAACCTTTGGGCGCCTCCGTTACACTTTAGGAGGCAACCGCCCCAGTTAAACTACCCATCAGGCACTGTCCCTGAACCAGATCATGGCCCGAAGTTAGACATCCAGATTGACCAGAGTGGTATTTCAACAACGACTCCACCACCACTAGCGTAGCGGCTTCACAGTCTCCCACCTATCCTACACAAGCCAACCCAAACACCAATACCAAACTATAGTAAAGGTCACGGGGTCTTTCCGTCCTGCTGCGCGAAACGAGCATCTTTACTCGTACTGCAATTTCACCGAGTTCATGGTTGAGACAGTAGGGAAGTCGTTACTCCATTCGTGCAGGTCGGAACTTACCCGACAAGGAATTTCGCTACCTTAGGATGGTTATAGTTACCACCGCCGTTTACTGGGGCTTAAATTCTCAGCTTCGCCCACACAGGGCTAACCAATCCTCTTAACCTTCCAGCACCGGGCAGGAGTCAGTCCGTATACCTCGTCTTACGACTTCGCACGGACCTGTGTTTTTGATAAACAGTCGCTTCCCCCTGGTCTCTGCGACCCCTACACGCTCCCCACCGCACGGGCAGATCACGCTCAGGGCCCCCCTTCTCCCGAAGTTACGGGGGCATTTTGCCGAGTTCCTTAACCATGATTCTCTCGATCGCCTTAGTATTCTCTACCTGATCACCTGTGTCGGTTTCGGGTACGGGCAGCTAAAACCTCACGCCGATGCTTTTCTCGGCAGCATAGGATCACCAAATCCCCCACAAACAAGGGGTCCCATCACGTCTCAGACACACAACCGGCGCATTTAACAACCAGTCATCCTACACGCTTAGACCACGACAACCACCGCGTGGCTTGGCTACCTTCCTGCGTCACACCTGTTAACACGCTTACCTCCAAAGCTTGGGTCCCACACACCCCACAACACCACAAAGAAAAACTTCATGACACCGTGATCGGCATGGTTAGCATCACAATATCAGTATGGACGGTCCTTCACTGGTACGGGAATATCAACCCGTTCTCCATCGACTACGCCTGTCGGCCTCGCCTTAGGCCCCGACTAACCCAGGGCAGATTAACTTGACCCTGGAACCCTTGATCATCCGGCGCACGGGTTTCTCACCCGTGATTCGCTACTCATGCCTGCATTCTCACTCCCACACAATCCACCACACACTCCCGTGGCAGCTTCACCTCATGCAGGACGCTCCCCTACCCAACCAGCCACAAAGACTGATTGCCACAACTTCGGCGGTGTACTTGAGCCCCGCTACATTATCGGCGCAGAATCACTTGACCAGTGAGCTATTACGCACTCTTTCAAGGATGGCTGCTTCTAAGCCAACCTCCTGGTTGTCTCAGCAACTCCACATCCTTTCCCACTTAGCACACGCTTAGGGGCCTTAGTTGATGGTCTGGGCTGTTTCCCTCTCGACAATGAAGCTTATCCCCCACTGTCTCACTGCTACACTCTCACTTACCGGCATTCGGAGTTTAGCTAACGTCAGTAACCCTCGCGGGCCCATCGGCCATCCAGTAGCTCTACCTCCAGCAAGAAACATGTAACGCTGCACCTAAATGCATTTCGGGGAGAACCAGCTATCACAGAGTTTGATTGGCCTTTCACCCCTATCCACAGCTCATCCCCCCAGTTTTCAACCTAGGTGGGTTCGGTCCTCCACACGCTCTTACACGTGCTTCAACCTGGCCATGGATAGATCACTCCGCTTCGGGTCTAGATCCTGCCACTACAACGCCCTATTCAGACTCGCTTTCGCTACGACTACCCCACACGGGTTAACCTCGCGACAAAACACTAACTCGCAGGCTCATTCTTCAAAAGGCACGCCACCACCCCACACAAAAGGGGGCTATAACGGCTTGTAAGCACACGGTTTCAGGTACTATTTCACTCCCCTCCCGGGGTACTTTTCACCATTCCCTCACGGTACTGATCCACTATCGGTCATCAGGAAGTATTTAGACTTACCAGGTGGTCCTGGCAGATTCACACGAGATTCCACGAGCCCCGTGCTACTCGGGACATTGTCAACGCACACACAACACTTTCAACTACGGGACTCTCACCCACTACGGTCGACCATTCCAAGCCAGTTCGCCTACCATCATGCACTACGCCGGTGACCAGTTAGAACCACCACAACAACTCCCACAACACCCATGATGCAACACCTAACCGCTATCACACACCACAGGTTTAGCCTCATCCGCGTTCGCTCGCCACTACTAACAGAATCATTATTATTTTCTCTTCCTGCGGGTACTGAGATGTTTCACTTCCCCGCGTTCCCCCCAACTGGCCTATACATTCAACCAGCGGTCACCCACCACAACGATGAGCGAGGTTTCCCCATTCGGAAATCCTCGGATCCACGCCCAGTTATCGGCTCCCCGAGGCTTATCGCAGATTCACACGTCCTTCATCGGCTCCTGATGCCAAGGCATCCACCGTGTGCCCTTAACAACTTACACACAATCAAGAAAAAGAAGAATCAAGAAACCACACAACCGTGCAGTTCCCAGAAGATGCTCGCGTCCACTATATAGTTCTCAAACAACAAACCACACCAACACCAACACCGAGAACAACCCCAGCACCAGCACCAGCCAGTCACAAACTCAGACCACACCTAGCGTGCAACCCGAAAACCCAAGAACGCACCCGAACAACACACAAAACAATGATGACGTATACACAACACCGTGAAACAAAACAAACAACAAAAAAGGGGCTGACATTCCACCCATGAGCAAACCACCCACCCGACACTCGCGAGCAGCATGGCCAACCAAACAATAGTTGAGCTCCTTAGAAAGGAGGTGATCCAGCCGCACCTTCCGGTACGGCTACCTTGTTACGACTTAGTCCCAATCGCCAGTCCCACCTTCGACGGCTCCCCCCACCAGGGTTAGGCCACCGGCTTCGGGTGTTACCAACTTTCGTGACTTGACGGGCGGTGTGTACAAGGCCCGGGAACGTATTCACCGCAGCGTTGCTGATCTGCGATTACTAGCGACTCCGACTTCATGGGGTCGAGTTGCAGACCCCAATCCGAACTGAGACCGGCTTTTAGGGATTAGCTCCACCTCACAGTATCGCAACCCTCTGTACCGGCCATTGTAGCATGCGTGAAGCCCAAGACATAAGGGGCATGATGATTTGACGTCATCCCCACCTTCCTCCGAGTTGACCCCGGCAGTCTCCTATGAGTCCCCACCATCACGTGCTGGCAACATAGAACGAGGGTTGCGCTCGTTGCGGGACTTAACCCAACATCTCACGACACGAGCTGACGACAACCATGCACCACCTGTATACCAGCCCCGAAGGGAAACGCCATCTCTGACGCAGTCCAGTATATGTCAAGCCTTGGTAAGGTTCTTCGCGTTGCATCGAATTAATCCGCATGCTCCGCCGCTTGTGCGGGCCCCCGTCAATTTCTTTGAGTTTTAGCCTTGCGGCCGTACTCCCCAGGCGGGGCACTTAATGCGTTAGCTACGGCGCGGAAAACGTGGAATGTCCCCCACACCTAGTGCCCAACGTTTACGGCATGGACTACCAGGGTATCTAATCCTGTTCGCTCCCCATGCTTTCGCTTCTCAGCGTCAGTTACAGCCCAGAGACCTGCCTTCGCCATCGGTGTTCCTCCTGATATCTGCGCATTCCACCGCTACACCAGGAATTCCAGTCTCCCCTACTGCACTCTAGTTAGCCCGTACCCACTGCAAAACCAGGGTTAAGCCCCAGCCTTTCACAGCAGACGCGACCAACCGCCTACAAGCTCTTTACGCCCAATAATTCCGGACAACGCTCGCGCCCTACGTATTACCGCGGCTGCTGGCACGTAGTTAGCCGGCGCTTTCTCTGCACCTACCGTCACTTTCGCTTCTTCGATGCTAACAGAGGTTTACAACCCGAAGGCCGTCATCCCTCACGCGGCGTCGCTGCATCAGGCTTGCGCCCATTGTGCAATATTCCCCACTGCTGCCTCCCGTAGGAGTCTGGGCCGTGTCTCAGTCCCAGTGTGGCCGGTCACCCTCTCAGGCCGGCTACCCGTCGTCGCCTTGGTAAGCCATTACCTCACCAACAAGCTGATAGGCCGTGAGCCCATCTAAAACCACTCCATAACGCTTTCCACCAACACCCCATGCGGAGATTGGTCGTATCCGGTATTAGACCCAGTTTCCCAGGCTTATCCCAGAGTCAAAGGTAGGTCACTCACGTATTACTCACCCGTTCGCCACTAATCCACCTAGCAAGCTAGGCTTCATCGTTCGACTTGCATGTGTTAAGCACGCCGCCAGCGTTCGTCCTGAGCCAGAATCAAACTCTCCGTTACAAAAACAAAAAGCAAACGCATGATCCCATAACTCTCAAAAAAACAATGAACTACTGACAAAACAAAAAACAAGGACACACAACACCAGGCACACCAACGCACCCCATGCTCTGCACCCCACACGAATGTCCCAACCAGCAGACACCACAACAAAATTTTCAGAACTACAAGACCACACCAAAAACATGACCTCAATAAGATCAAAAAACATATACGGTATCAACCCCGCACACCAACACCCCACCAAAAAAAA
>NZ_KV815278.1:217553-412445 GCF_001814205.1 Rothia sp. HMSC036D11 | reverse complement strand
CCAGGCCTTGGCTTACTTCAGCCGCTCCACCTACGAGGGCGGGGCTTACTTCCACGGCTCCACCTACGAGGGCGGGGCTTACTTCAGCCGCTCCACCTACCGGGGCGGGGCTCACTTCGCCATCTCCACCTACCGGGGCGGGGCTTACTTCACCGGCTCCACCTACCAGGGCGGGGCTCACTTCGCCATCTCCACCTACAATGATGTAGCTGACTTTAGCGGATCTATCTTCTATCAGAAAGTTTATTTTGGAGCAGACGGAGACAACAACAGCTTTTCTCGCTTCACAGACTGTGCCCCTCAGTTCTATGATGAGACAAACCGCAAAAACACGCTTTTTGGCTCACCTGATAATGATTTCACAGTGGATACCAGCGAAGGTTATCCTATTAATCTAAATTCCGAAGGCTTACCTCTTGGCTGTAAATTCCTTACTTCAGAGCAGAAGGAATACCTCGCAGATAAGTTCCAAGAAATAGACGAAACGAATAATAAACTTCGTGAGGTAAAAGATCCCAAAGAAAAGGAAGAACTCTTGAAAAAGCTGCAAGCTCTTAACGAAGAGCTCCACAAATGGCGAGAAGAAGTCACCACAGTAAAAGTGGAGGGTACAGCACTCGGAGAGGAAGATAACTAGCCGCCCGAGGGATTCACGGTCTCCACTTCCTGCCGTATGAGAGCACTAAGATTCTACGGCACTGTTTGCCCTCTAGGGGTTTGTTCCTGCTGGCGTGACTGGTTTGTTTCGACTACAGGGTTCAACCCGCAACAACCTCTGAATATGCGCAGGACTGGACCGTTACCTGCCTGCTCAGCAAAGGTTTGCAGGTAAACCTTGGGTCAAAATTCAGGAAAATCTGAAAGGCGAGCTGAAGATACGGTAGGGTGGTACTTGCACACACTCACCGTAAGGAGTCTACTCACCTATGAGCAATAAAAAACAGTCTGATGTAAAGCAGCCTGGATGGTTGTGCAAAGCATGTTTATGGTTAGCAAGGATTTTCCTCGGATTGCTAGTAATAGCAATATCCTATTGTATCTGCTCACCCTACTTATATCCCGAACAGCGGACCGTTAACAACGACCATACACGTTTAGGATGGTATCTAATAGGTCTAGCTGTTATATGTGGGTTAGTCCTACGCTGGCCAAAGATTACTACTTCAAGCCCTAAAAAATATTTTATTGCTAGAGTCCTTGCTGCAGGCGTTACAGGTGGAGTGTTTGCCTTTCTTCTACCAGTTGCCGTTAAAAGCACCACAACGGGTGTTGGTGGGCTACGACACTCTATCCTATTAGCAACCGGCGGCTTTATCGCAATCCTTACCTTAGGTGAGACTCGTCGTAAGAATGATAACGACAAGCTCAAGAACGACCAGGAAAAAAAGAAAAATGACAGAGATCATCGGCGACAGGTGAGGGCAGAACGCCGGGAACGGTACACCAAGGCGGTAGAACAGCTAGGTGATGAGAAAGCCTCTGTTCGTATGGGTGGTGTATACACACTTGTAGGTCTCGTGGACGAATGGCTTGAAGACGAGTCTATAGAAAAATATAAAGACAGGCTCAAAGAAGGTCAGGTTATTATCAATAATCTGTGTGCCTATATCCGTTCTCCGTTTACTCTTGCATCTCAGCATGGTAAATTTTCACAAAATAAAATAAAGTCTAAAAATAAATTTAAAAAATTTATCCGTAAATATATTCAACAAAATTTTTATATAAATAAGGCAAATTTTCAAGCAGAAGTAGACGTTCGTCTCAGTATTATTAAAGAAATTCACGACCGATTAAAAGGCCCAGAAGAAAACACGCCGGGGGCATGGTCAGATTTTGAATACGATTTCTCGGGAAGTACTTTCTTCTACCCCGTTGACTTCACAAACTCCTATTACAAAAAACCTGTTAATTTCCGCAACTCCACCTACCATAGTCGGCTGACTTCAAGGACTCCACCTACGAGAGTCGAGCTTATTTCCGTGGCTCCACCTACGAGAGTCGAGCTTATTTCATCGGTTCTACCTACCAGGAAGGAGCTGACTTCAAGGACTCTATCTACCAGAAAGGAGCTAACTTCAGCGGCTCTACCTACCAGGGTCGGGCTTATTTCATCGGTTCTACCTACCAGAAAGGAGCTGACTTGCGTGGCTCCACCTACCAGGAAGGAGCTGACTTCAGCGGCTCTACCTACAAGGAAGAAGCTAACTTGCGTGGCTCCATTTATCAGTGGGCTAACTTCAGCGGTTCCATCTACAAGGGTTGGGCTAATTTCCGTGGCTCCACCTACCAGGATCGGGCTAACTTCAGCAGTTCCATCTACAAGGGTCGGGCTAACTTCAGCAGTTCCATTTTTCATAGTAAAACTTATTTTGGTAAAGACGGACACAGCAAAATCTCTTCTTGTTTTACAAACCGCTCCCCTCAATTTTATGACGAGACAAACCATAAAACTACCCTCTTCGGCTCATATAATAATGATTTCACAGTAGATACCGATAAAGGTTATTCTATTGTCCTAAACTCCGGAGATATAGGAGATATACCCCTCAAGTGTAAATTTCTTAATCCAAAGCAGCGGGATTATCTTGCGCGTAAAATCCGAAAAATGGAAAAAATAAATAATAAACTTCTTGAAACAAAAGGTTCTAAAGAAAATGCTGAACTTCTAGAAGACCTGCGGAATTTTAATAAAGAACTCCACGAATGGCGGGAGGAAGCCACCACGGTGAAAGTGGAGGACGCAGCAGCAGAAGACACAGAAAACTAATTACCACGTAATGTTCTGGGACAGTTATCAAAGAATAACTGTCCCAGAACGCTATATAATTCTAAGCCTTCTTGAACGAAAATACCGGCGGCTTATACAGCCGCTCACCTCTAATGTCGCACAAGAGTTTTCAGGATCAGCGGCGCGCTAATACCTCCACCAGACGCTCTAGATGTCTCAAAATCAGGTTCACAAAGCCCGATAAACCCCTGTCGGCATATACTATTCGTCTTCTTTGTAGATATAATCCTTGAAATAGTCAGGGTCGCCGTCGCTGTCTAGCCAGAGCTCAAACCAGCCAAGGAAGTCCTGGCGCTCACAGCAGGGGCTAACGCCAACATCCGAAAAGCTCCACACCTCACCGGCGCACGGACCGGCAGTAATCAGCTCATAGGTCATGCCGCATCCTTCATCCATGAGCTCAACGCCCTGGTTCCCCAGCTTATGTTCAAAGGACTCATCGCTCAGTCGCTCTTCGTCCTCCTCATCCTCCCAGAGCCAGCCGTCCGTGAGCGTCATGGGGAGGGAAAGGTCTTTGTGCTCAATCTCTGCGAGCCGGTGAATGGAGCCGGCGCTGACACGCCCTATCGCCGGGTCATTCCAGCCGTCACCAACCTCCAGCAGAAACAGCCGGTACGCCTGCGGCAGGCGGGTGTTGCAGGCACGCTCAAAAGCAATAATGTCTGCCTCCGAAACGGTAGGCCCCAGGTCGATATTCTTCTGAGCGACTTTAGCCTTAATGCGCTCGATTACGCTCGGGTATTCTTCAGGCTTGTAGATGGGCACAAAAACTCCTCAAAATAGGTTCTTCGGTTTCACAGGGTCAAGCGAGCCTTTGTACAAGCCGCTACAAGCTGTTTGTCTCCCAGCGGTCCTAAAGTTACGGGTGGGCTATGCCTGCCACCCACCTAAAAAACACCTATGCCGAGGGAGAGCAGCTAGAAGAGGCAACCTGTCGGGATTTCCGACAGGTTTGCCAGAGAAGTCAGGCAGGCTCGGCGATCAGTATGCCCCTACTCCCCCACCAGAGTCTTCGGATCCAGCGGGGTGCTCGTACCTTCCGCCAGGTGCTCTAGACGCCTCAAGATTAAACCTTCGCGCAGAGCCCAGGGGGAAACGCGCATCGTTTCGATACCGAAGGTTTCCATCGCAGCTTCAGCCGCCATCGCACCGGCGAGAACCTGGTCGGCGCGCATCCGGGAAACACCGGGCAGGTCAGCGCGCTCAGCGGGAGCCATAGCCTCCATGCGGCGAGTCCACAGGCGCAAATCCGTCACATGCATCTCACGCTTCACATGCGGCCCAGCAGAATACGGTGCCGCCCCGCAAATACGCGCCAGCGAACGGAACGTCTTCGAGGTGCCCACCACCATATTCGGCTCGCCGAATGCCAGCAACCGCTGCGCCACCGGCTCAATCTGCTCACGCACATACCTGCGCAGCCGCTTCGTCTGCTTCGGCGAAGGCGGCTGTTCATCAAAGAACTCGCGGGTCAGGCGACCGGCGCCCAGCGGCACCGACATAGCCGCATCCGGCAGGGCATCCGTACCCGTGGAGAACTCGAAAGACCCTCCCCCAATATCAAAATTCAGGATGCGCCCCGCACCCCACCCCTGCCAGCGGCGCACCGCGAAATAGGTGATAGCAGCCTCTTGATCGCCCGAAATCTCGCTCAAACTCACGCCGGTCTTCAACCGCACATACTGCAAAACCTCGGCACCATTACCGGCCTCACGAATAGCAGAGGTCGCGAAGGCGAGCAGGTCTTCAGCATTGTTCTCAATGGCGAAATCGCGCGCAGACTTCACGAACTCGGTCAGCGCGGCGCGGCCCTCATCAGAAATATCACCCGACGGCGTCAAATACTGCACCAGCTGCAGCGGAATCTTATGCGAGGCATACGGTTCGGGGCGGGCGCCCGGGTGGCCGTCAAGCAACAGCAGGTGAACAGTATTTGAGCCAACATCAAGAACACCGAGGCGCACGGCGCGCTCCTATCCCCCAGCCACCGCCGGGATAACGTACAACTTCATTAAGTGTGGCACAAGTCGCCGCATGATGCGCGCAATCCACCGCCGAGTATGCGCGAGTTCGCCCGCCGCACATGGATGCACAGGCTAGAGGGTGCGAGCACACGAAAAAATCTCACGGGCTCAATGCCCGCGAGATTTTACGTCGGGTTTTTAGAGAAAACGGGACGAAACCGTGTAACCAAGGGATGCGGAGGCCCTGGCGAACGGCTTCAGGATGCACGGCTAGCAGAGAGCGCCTAAGGCTGTCGCGCACGGCAAAGCGAAGCGGAGCCGTCGTGACTGGTCGCCTTGTAAAGCGAGCGCAAGTTGCGCATCCATGTAAATCATGCCAAGCGCAACAATACGGATACGTAGCCCACGCTTTCGTGAGCAGCGCATCCGTATTGTTGGGAAGGAGAAAGGACTAGCCCTTCTTAGCCGCAGTCTTCTTTGCAGTAGTGGACTTTTTAGCAGTTGTCTTTTTCGCGGTGCTCTTCTTGGCGGTCGTCTTCTTTGCCGCAGTCTTACGCTTCGCAGGCCCCTTGGCACGCTTTTCGGCGAGCAGTTCGACGGCGCGCTCATGGGTGAGCGATTCGATGGTTTCCGAACGCGGCACCGTAATGTTGGTAATGCCGTCGGTAATGTACGGCCCGAATCGCCCGTCTTTGACCACGATATTCTTCTCGCTGTTCGGGTCTACACCAAGCTCGGCGAGCGGGGGCTTAGCGGCGGCGCGTCCGCGCTGTTTAGGCTGCGCATAAATGTCGAGCGCCTCTTCAAGGGTGATCGTGAAGATCTCTTCCTCAGACCCAATCGACCGCGAGTCGGTGCCCTTCTTCAGGTACGGGCCAAACCGCCCGTTCTGCACCGTGATTTCGTTGCCTTCCGCATCGGTACCGAGCACACGCGGCAGGCTCAAGAGCTTGAGCGCATCCTCTAGGGTTACAGTCGCCAAATCCATAGATTTGAAAAGCGATGCGGTACGCGGCTTGGCGGGCTTAGGCTTCTTCTTCGGCTTAGGTTTGCCGTTCTTGTAGTATTCGGTGGGCTGCGCATCCAGGTACGCCTGAATCTGCTCCTCCGTCATCTCCTCTACAACTTCGGTGACGTACGGGCCGTAGCGCCCGTCGCGGGCGATAATCTGGTTCCCGGAGGCGGGATCGGTGCCGAGCACACGCCCATCGGATTTGCCCTGCTCAAGCAGCTCTTTCGCCTTCTCGGCGGTCAGCTCGTCGGGCGCCAAATCGGTGGGAACGTTGGCGCGCACGGGGTCAGAAACTTCGCCGGTTTCGGTATTGACGGTGCCCTCAGCCTCAAGGTAGGGGCCGAATTTACCCACGCGCAGCACAATGCCGTCAGCAATGCGGATCGAGTTAATATCGCGGGCATCAATATCGCCCAGATTATCCACGATTGGCTTGAGCCCGCGTTTCTTCTGTACCCCGCCGCCGAAGTAGAAGTCGCCCAGCCACTCCACGCGCGATTCTTCGCCGCGGGCAATGCGGTCAAGGTCTTCTTCCATCTGCGCGGTGAACTCGTAGTTCACGTAGGGTCCGAAGCTGGTTTCGAGCAGGCGCACCACCGAGAACGCGGTCCAGGAAGGTACGAGCGAGCCGGAACGCACCTGCACATAGCCGCGGTCCATAATCGTTGAAATCACGGCGGCGTAGGTGGAGGGGCGCCCAATGCCCAGCTCGTCAAGAGTTTTCACGAGCGAAGCCTCAGTGTAGCGGGGCGGGGGCAGGGTCTCATGCCCGGTGGCTTCGATTTTTTCGGCGGTGAGCGAGTCGCCCTGCGCGAGCGCAGGCAGGCGTTTCTCGGCGTTCTTGGCGTCACGTTCTGCCAGGCGGGTTGCGTCTACGCCTTCCTCATAGGCGGCGAGGAAGCCGCGGAAGGTAATAACGGTGCCGGATGCTGCGAATTCGGCGTCGCGCCCGTTGGATGCGGTTGCCCCTAACCGCACGGATGCGGTCGAACCGGTGGCGTCTGCCATCTGCGAGGCGATGGTGCGCTTCCAGATCAGCTCGTACAGTCGGTATTCGTCGTTGGAGAGCGTACCGCGCACGGCGTCGGGGGTGCGGAAGGCGTCACCCGCGGGGCGAATTGCTTCGTGCGCCTCCTGCGCGTTTTTGCTCTTGGAAGCGTAGGTGCGCGGCGCGGAGGGCACGTATTCGGTGCCATAGAGTTCGGAGGCTTGGCGGCGTGCCGCCTTCACGGCCTGGTCTGAGAGTGCCACCGAGTCGGTACGCATATAGGTGATGTAGCCGCTCTCGTAGAGGCGCTGGGCAACCTGCATGGTTACGCGCGATGAGAAGCGCAGCTTGCGTGCCGCCTCCTGCTGCAGGGTTGAGGTGGTGAACGGCGCTGCGGGGCGGCGTTTATAGGGTTTGGTTTCGACCGAGCGCACCGCGAAGGGAGCGGCGGTGAGGGCTTCGGCGAGGGTGCGCGCATCCGCCTCTGAAAGGTGGGTGACCTTAGTGGAGGTGAGGGTGCCGTCGTCGGCGAAATCTTTGCCGGTGGCTACTCGGGTGCCGTCGACCGCCACGAGTTTAGCGTCAAAACCTTCGTTGCTGGTGGTGATGAAATGTCCGGTCAGATCCCAGTAGTTGGCGGCGACGAAGGCCATGCGTTCGCGTTCGCGTTCAACAACGAGGCGGGTTGCCACGGACTGCACGCGACCCGCAGATAGCCCGCGGCCGACCTTGCGCCACAGCACGGGTGAGATTTCGTAACCGTAAATGCGGTCTAAAATGCGGCGGGTTTCTTGAGCATCGACCAGGTGCAGGTCAATATCGCGCAGTTCCCCGAAGGCGCGTTCAATGGCTTCGCGGGTGATTTCGGGGAAGGTCATGCGGTAAACGGGAACCTTGGGTTTCAGAACCTCTTTGAGGTGCCAGGCGATCGCTTCACCTTCGCGATCACCATCGGTTGCGAGGTAGAGGGCATCCACGTCTTTGAGTTTGCGTTTGAGTTCGGCGACTTTTTTCTTTTTGTCGGGGTTAACCACATAGTAGGGGTCAAAATCGTCGTCGATATTGACCGCGAACTTACCAACCGGGCCCTTTTTCAGGTTTTCGGGCAGTTCGGAAGGCTGCGGCAGGTCACGAATATGTCCCATGGACGAATCCACCAGAAATTCGTTTCCTAAATAACCGCTGATAGTCTTCACCTTCGACGGGGACTCAACGATCAGCAGCGCTTTTCCGTTCTTTGCCTTGGTGGGCACGGCTCTCCTCATAATTGTGTGGTGTAGATGCGATACAACAATAGCGCACATTCTGGCGGTTACGCCTATTAGGTGCGCTTATCACGCATGTGTCTTATCACGTTTTACAGCTTGTGTTTGGATTAAGGGTGTGGATGCAACGATACCAGTTATTATGCACGTCTGTATCGAGTTGGCAACCGCAGATATGGGCCTTAGGCGAGCTGGCGGGCGAAATTAGTTGTACGGAAAATACCCTTCACCCTGAGCGGGAAGAAGCGGGTATTCGCGCCCATACACTTTGCGCGGCACAATGCGCACCCATTGCATGAGGTGCCCGCTTTCGTAGTGGCGCAGACCGAAAGTGTGCACGAGCGGCGGGGTCATTTCGGGCGGCAGCCAGTGCGCCACGCCCTGCACGATCACGGAGCGGATGCCGTTCTCTAGTTCCTCGTCGATTTCAAAGGAGACGCGGCGGCTCATAACCACGGCGGAGAAACGGTCGCCGCGGGTGGTGCGCAGGTAGATTTCGTGGTCGGCTACCCCGTAGAGGACAGGCAGCACGTCTACAAAATTGCCGTCGGTGAGCACGAGTCGCCCTAGGTTGTTGGCCTGCAGGCGCGCCCAGCAGTCTTCGGCGCTCATTTTCTTGGTGGTATCTGGGGTGTCTTGCATAGTCATTCTTTTAGTGTAGGGGTTTCTTCGTGCCGAAATTTGTGATGTTCGGCGCGGCAAAGGCGTGTTTTATAGGTTCGCGCTGGGGTGCCGGGGGTTAGCTGTTTTCATCTGCAAAGTGCAGAAAACTTTTTTCGATGAGTTCTCGAATAGCGACAAGCAGGGTATCGCGCGGATGCTCATTCTCGGTGCCGAAGGCGGCGCGCGTATCCGGCATGTAGTCTTCCCAGCCGAGAAGCACGGCGAGCGCACCTAAAATCTGCCCGATGCTCAGCTCGCCGTCGCATGCGGAGACGAACCCAGCGGTTTCGGTTGAGAGCAGGATTGTGCGGCACAGCCCGGATCCGGCACGCAGCAGAATTACGTTCGGATGCTCGGCGCCGGGGCGGCCGTGGCGTTCTTCGGTCACGTCTTCTGCGACGACGAGGTGGGCTTCGGTAAGCGCCTGATCGGTCAGGGCGGTGAGGCGGTCGAAGCGTGCTACGGCCTCGGTGATGCTTTGCGCGATGGGCTGGGCTATGGGGTAGGTGATGTCCTCGAACCGGCTCAGGGGTGCGGTTTCGGTAGTGTGCGCCGGGCGGCGGAGCCAGAGCATCCCGAACCCAATAGAATGAACGTTCCGGTTTTTAAAGTCGTCGAGATAGGCACGATAGGTGTTCTTGTAGTGGTCGCGGTCGCGGTTTTCGCTTGCGTCTTTGAGCCAGGTTTCCGCATAGGATTCGGGGGTGAGCACTTCGCGCTGAATTACCCACGCCTCGCTCGGGGTGCCGGTGGCGGATTCGGCGAACCAGGTGCGCAGGCGCGCATCCCAGGGCTGCGCCTCGCCGGTGTTATCGCGGTGAATTTCCCAGTTGCCGAGCATCTGTGCGCGCCCGCCGGGCACCAGAACCTCGGGGATACGCCGAATAAGCGTGCTGACAATATCGTCACCGGGCAGCCCGCCGTCACGGTACGTAAACTGGTCGTCGCTGCTTTCGTCTGCGCGGCGCGGGGTAATGACGAACGGCGGGTTTGAGACCACAAGGTCAAACTGCTCCCCCGCCACGGGTTCCAGCAAAGAGCCTTGTCGAAGGCTGACGCGTGCTTCAAGGTTCTGCGGGTCGAGTTTCAGAGCGGGGGCATTCAACAGCAGGTTAAAACGGGCGAAAGCGAGAGCGCGCGGTGAAATATCGGTGGCCGTTACGTGGTCTGCGTGGGCGAGCAGGTGGAAGGTCTGAATGCCACAGCCGGTCCCCACGTCAAGGGCACGCGCCACGGGGGTGCGCTCGGTAATCTGCGCCAGAGTCAGAGATGCCTGCCCGATACCCAGCACGTGATCTTTGCGCAGCACCCCGGGTCGCTGATGCGCCCCCAAATCAGAGGCCACCCACAGCTCGGTGCCGTCATCAGCCGAATGCGGTCGCAGGTCAAACACGGCGCGGTAATACGGTTCTTCGCCGGGGTTCTCTGGGGCGTGGGTATTTTCTGACTCCGCCGGTTCCACGAGATTTGCCGCGATAAAGTCATCAAGTGCGGGTTCACCGTCGAGCGCATCGGCAAGTTCCATGCGGGTTAGGGTGCGTGCGAACAAGAAAAACCCGATCATGCGCGCCAGGCGGCGGTCGGAGTCGGTGGTGTGCGCATCATCAAGGATGTTCTGTACCCGCCAGGTGCCGGGCACAACCTGGTCGCGCGCCATTGCCTCAAAAGCGCGTTCCCCCAGCAGTTCACGCACCCCGTCGTAGCTGTAGTTAAGCCTTTCAAGGGCGCCCCGGATGCGCTCAAGCCGGGCGGTATCGTCGCTTATGGGGGTGTCGGGGATGCGGGAGTACAGTTCATCAGCCATACTCCCCATTCTAAGCGCCCCGTTTCTTAACGCCGCGAGCAGGTGGTTTTTGGCCGAGCAGGTAGGAAAATACTACCTGCTCGTACCAAAACCACCTGCTCGCGGTATTCCCACTCGATCTTGGGAGGCGGAACTCCGCTATGCCTTTACCGTCAGCGCGGGTTTGATGTCCTTCACAATGGATTCGAGCATCCGCAGGTTGAAGTCCACACCCAGCTGGTTCGGTACGGTCAGCAGCACGGTATCTGCCGCCTGAACGGCAGCATCACGGGCGAGTTCCTCGGCAATCAGGTCAGGTTCACCAATGTAGCTGCGCCCAAACCGCGAGAAGGTGTTGTCGATAATACCGGTGTAATCCTGCGAATCTTCCTGCGCGCGGCGGCCAAAATAACGCGCCGAATCGGCATCAATAATCGGGATCACCGAACGCGAGACCGAAACGCGCGGCACGCGGGTATGCCCTGCCTTGACCCATTCATCGCGGTAGAGGCGAATCTGCTCCGCCTGCTGCTGATCGAAAGGCACACCTTTATCTTCGAGCATCAGCGTTGAAGACATGAGATTCAGCCCCTGCTGTGCGGTCCACACGGCGGTGCTGTCAGATCCCGCACCCCACCAGATGCGCTCGCTCAGACCGGGCGACTGCGGCTGCACGGGGGCGTACTTGCCCTGCACCCGAGCAGAGGGTGCCATGCCTTCGCCTTGGATTGCCTTCATGAAGATGTCGAGGTGACGGCGCGCCATCGCACTCTCATCTTCACCCTCGGCGGGGAAATAACCGAAGCTCTCGAAACCGCGGATAACGGATTCGGGCGAGCCGCGTGAGACACCCAGCTGCAGGCGCCCGGCAGAAATCAGATCGGCCATCGCGGCAAGTTCCGCCATGTACAGCGGGTTCTCGTAGCGCATATCGATCACGCCGGTGCCCAGCTCAATGCGGTTGGTCTTAGCGGCAATAGCAGACAGAAGCGGGTACGGGGTTGCCTGCTGCTGATCGAAATGGTGCACGCGGAAGAAAGCACCGTCCAGGCCGATGTCTTCGGCACCTACCGCCAAGTCGATAGCCTGGTGCAAAGATTCAGATGCGCTGTTCACGCGCGAACCGGGAATTTCGGCCCAGTGCCCAAAAGAAAGAAAACCAAGTTTTTTCTCTGTGCCCGGCTGTGGTTCAAGATTTTGTACCGCAAGTTCGGTTTTCTGAGTTTCTGATGCGTTCATTGTTATGCCTTTCGTATTGCCCTACAGGGGGTATTTCCTCGTGTATGAGCATTCAGCATACAATTATTTACTTTACGGAACAAGCTTTAAATAATATGAGTAAGACCACCAATATAACTACTAGTCAGAAAGCTACTCAATATAAAATATATGCGACATATTAGGTAATGATTCATTTATATTTTTTACGCGCAATACTTACCTCAAGGTAACGAACGCACATTTCTTCTACCGTTAGCATATCCATACCTCGTTCAAATCTTTTATGTATAAGACCCCGGCAGAAAAACCATATGATTCATTATTTTCTAGGTACAGGTACTACAGACATTGCTTTTCTGGCTCAGCTCTTCAAGATGCACCTGAATTTTAGGAAATACTCGATATAAGACAGGTCATGACATAATGGCAACGCTCTGTCACAGTGGATCTCGCTGACCATGACGTCACGCACGCGTTACGAAGCCCTATCAGCCTTGAGCTGGCAGTGCAGCGCGGTTTTTTGGGGCCATTGCGAACGGCAAACACTCACGACAACTTCAAACGCAAGGATATTTTCATGAGACGAGGTCTTTCTCGCCGCAATCTGGTGACCGGAACCGCATGGGCTGCGCCGCTTGTGCTGAGCACCGCCGTTATTCCGGCATACGCATCATCATCTGCCGACGACGGCCCCTGCCTAGACCCCGATAAAAGCTACAGTATTTTCGCCAAGGATGTGCGCACCGCCGCGCAAAGCCGTGCAGCCGGTGAAAAAGGCTATGAAGAAATTGTGGTTCCCGATTATGCCTCGTATATGCGTTTCGACCTGCACGGCGGCGCAGGCGGTGACCTGACGGCGCAATATTCGGAGGTCACAGGATATAACCGAACCGGTGGCGCCGGAGGCGGTGGTGCCCACATTCAGGGAACCGTCAAGGTAACGCCCGGGCAGCGCATCAAATTCTATGTGGGTGCTGGCGGCGTCGGATATTATGACCGCCCCGCTAAAGGTGGCGAAGGGTACGGTAACGGCGGTTCCTCTGCGGCACTGCCCACCGAACTGGGGTCAGACGTACAGGGTAAACTGAACAGCCACAGCAATAAGGTTACGGTCTATTCGGGCTCCGGCGGCGGTTCTTCGGCAATCGTCATGGTCGATGCAAAAACTTCCCAAGAAACCGTGCTCGCCGTTGCCGGAGGCGGCGGAGGTGCAGGCGCACGAGGGTTCACACGCGCCAACCAGAACGGGGGAACCTGGATAACGGACGATCCGACTTCCTATGAAAGCTCTAATCTGCATATTGGTCGGGGAGGTTCTGCTGGCGATGATTATGTGCCTGAAGGTTTGGGGCGCTCGGGGCAGGAACGTTACTATCAGCACTACGACGCCGAGGTTTTGATTCCTTCCGGGTCGAATGGCAGCAACACGGCTGGCGGCTCCGGCGGCGCCCTCGCCACTATCACAGGAGATAAAGAGCTGACCTTTTCCTCAACCTCACGAACAGAGATTCATACCGGAAATACCGCAGGCAAATCCGGGAGCTCTGGCCCCAACGGCAACGGGGCTGACGGCGTTGTCGCCTACGGGTATGCGCTCAATACTGCAGGCAACACAAGCGATGACCGCAATGGTATCGGATACATTGTTTCCGGAGGCGGTGGCGCGGGCTACGGTGGAGGCGGGTCCGGTTCAGCGGTGGCTGCCGCGTCCGAAAGTCTAAAATCTGATATCGCGTTCGTGGGTGTTTCCTCCGGAGGCGGCGGTGGCGGCGGAAACTTTGTTTCGCCCGATGTACTCAACCCCTATATCAACGCCGAAGGCGGGTCATACTTGCGGGGAGAAATCAAAGACGGTGCGATCACATATTCTTTCTGCCCCTCAGATCCGAATAAACAACCCGACCCGCCTTCCCCCGAAAGCCCAGAATACTGGGAATGGCTGGCACGGAACTCGTAGCCTAGAGGCGCCTACACCGCTATGGGGCGCCTGCATCTGGAAAGGATGCGAGCGCCCCACAAATACACTTGGCCTCAATATTTTTGGGCGGGCCGCTGCTGTTTTACCTAAGAGCGCAGGTCGGCGGCGGTATAGTGGGTGGATGCGTATTTGGTCTGCCCACCCGTCCCTTCTTGACCGTCGTGCCCTGATCGCGTGCTGGCGTGAGAGCTTACTTGCGCAGAAAGTGCTGCGCGGACTCACCCGAGGGTACACGAATCATCCGCAGCTCATTCGGTTTCGTGCGCATTCGCAGCCGGTAGAGGCTATTGGGGCTTATCTGCACGGGCTCGCCGATGAGGCGCATCTGCGCGGGTATTCCTTCAACCGTTCGCTGATCGCCGCTGAGCGGGGTAAGAACCTGACCTCTATTCCCGTGACCGAGGGTCAGCTTGCCTATGAGCTGAGCTTTTTAGCGCACAAAGTTGCCGGGCGAGATGCCGATTGGGAGCCTATTCTTACCGAGCGTCTCGCGAAATTCACCCAGGCCGGTAAGCCCGCGGTGCACCCCGTGTTCGAGGTAGTCCCTGGCGAAATAGAGGCTTGGGAGAAGACCAAGGAGTTCTAGTCGGAGCGCTTTATGCTGATGCAGGAACCTCTAGCAGCGGAACCCACAGTTCCATCGTGTAATCTGCCGCCTGCATATCGCCGCGACCGTACACCTCCAGGCCGCCTAGCGGGCGGTACTGTGGATACGCCGGGAAGAACTCACGCTCGAAGCTCTCAAAACCTGCTGGAATAGACCGCGAAATCGGCCCGGTAACCTCAACCACCGCGTAGGTGCTCGCGGGAAGTTCCAGCAGACCCAGCCCAAGTTTATGTGCCGAGGCACGGTCATCAACCAAAATACCGGCCGTGTAGCGCACGAAACCATCGGTACTGGGTTGGGTGCACACGCCAATGTACTGGGTGACCGCCAGAATATCGAGCATCGCCGGGGATGCCTTCTGATTCAGCTCATCCCACAGCGGCGTAAAATCGTCCCCCAGCTTATACACCTGGGAAACCCCCGCGACCAGCAAAGAACCGTGTTTCTCAATGCGCGCGGGTGAAACCGTCACGGGCGCCTGTACGGACTCGCTCATGAGATACCAGCGTGGGCGCTCTGGCGGTCCACCGCGCATTCGGGCACGCAGCGGCGTTTCGCATCGTCGGTGGCGCATTCGGGGCACAGGAGCACAAGTTCACGGCAGCTCTCATTCGAGCAGTTCTCGAACTTATTGGACGGCGCCAAGCAGCGCTCGCACTGGCCGATCGTGACGGTATCCGGGGTGAACTCCATGTGCATGCGCTTATCGAATACGTAGAGTGAACCCTCCCACAGGGACTTATCGCCGTATTTTTCGCCGTAGCGCACAATACCGCCGTCGATCTGGTAGATTTCTTTAAATCCGCGGTTCTTCATGAGGGCTGAGAGGATTTCGCATCGAATGCCGCCGGTGCAGTAGGTGACGACGGGTTTATCTTTCAGATCGTCATACTTACCGGACTCGATCTCGCGGATAAAGTCGTGGGTGGTGCGCACATCGGGCACCACGGCGTTCTTGAACTTACCGATTTTGGCCTCGAATGCGTTGCGTCCATCGAAGAAGACGACTTCATCGCCGCGTTCTTCCACAAGCTTGTTTACCTCTTCGGGTTTGAGGTGCACGCCACCGCCGACCACGCCGTTTTCGTCTACTTTGAGCTCGTCGGGAGCGCCGAACGCCACGATTTCATCGCGCGCTTTGACCGACAGACGGGGGAAGTCTTCGGCCCCGCCCTCAGACCATTTGAATTCCATGTTCTTGAAGCCGGGGTACTGGCGGGTCTCTTTGGTGTACGCCTTAACCGCGCTGATTTCGCCGCCAAGCGTGCCGTTAATGCCGTGTTTGGAAATGAGGATGCGCCCGCGCAAACCGAGCTTCTCGCACAGGGCGCGCTGCCAGAGCATGACCGCCACGGGGTCGGTTATGGGGGCAAACTGGTAATACAAGATAATTCGATTCTGAGCCACCCTCCTATTTTACGCTTTCTGGATACATCGTGTGTGCCGTGGCGGCGGTGCTCGTGCCGTAACGTGGCCGATAATCCCTGTTTTTCCGCAGGATGCGCCCACGATGATGGGTGCATGTGGTGTCTTCACCATGAGGTATGTCTCGTCGTTTTTCTGCCCCATTGCACCGGCTGATTTCGCCGTTTTCTGGTAGCGAATACCTTCCTGCTGGGGCGAGCGGAACATACCGGGCGCCCTGCGATTGCCAACGCCGGTTTACCGTACCCGAGGTTTTACAATGGTGTGATGCGCCCCGAACCTTCCCCTGATTCCCCGGCTGATGAGCACCCCGGGTTCTCCCCTGCCTCGCACCCCGGCGAGAACCTTCGCGAGCAGCTGAGCAGGCTCATGCCCAAGCTCCCCGACGACGGCTCGCTGCCCCCGCAAATCACCCATGTGCACCGCATCCCCGCACGTGAAGGGCAGTATTCGCCGTGGCCGCACTGGCTGCACCCGCGCGTGATTGAGGCATTCGAGTCGCTGGGCGTGCACGAACCATACACCCACCAGGTGCAGGCGGCACAGGCAGCGCATTGCGCCTTCGATGCTGCACTCGCCGAAGACGCGCACCGGCTCTCCTTCGGGCGAGCATCCGGGCAGGGGCACGATGAGTCGGGCACAACGGCGCGGCACGTGATCGTGGCGACCGGGACCGCATCCGGAAAATCGCTGAGTTACCTCATGCCCGCCTTCGATGCTCTCTACCGCGGGGTGCACCGTGAACCGCTCAGCACCACGGCAGCAGATACGAGTTCCACGGGATTTTATCAGAGAGCGAACGTTCTATATATTTCACCGGCGCGGGCACTCTCAGCCGACCAGCTCAACGCCATCACCGCCTATCATCTTCCCGGGCTCACCGCTGCCACCTATGACGGCGATACCCCGGTGCAGGAGCGGCGGTGGGTGCGCGAACACGCTAATTTTGTGCTCACCACCCCGGATATGCTCAACTACGGAATTCTGGGCAACCACCGGCAATGGGCGAACTTCCTGCGCGGGCTGCGTTATGTGGTGCTTGACGAAGTGCACAGCTACCGCGGCGTGTTCGGCGCGCATATCGCCAATCTGCTGCGCCGCCTGCGCCGAGTCTGCGCGCTCTACCGCGTAAATCCGGTGTTTTACGGAGCATCTGCCACGAGCGCGAACCCTGCCGAGTCTTTCGCCAAGCTCATTGGAGTACCCGAGGGGAACATTGACGCGATTACCGCATCGACCGCGCCCCGTGGAGAATCCACCGTCATCCTATGGGAACCGGAGTTCCTACCCGATACACAAGTGACCGATAAGCTCGCCGCCGGCGCGAACGCCTTCGACACCCGTTCCGAGGCGGAAAAGCAGGCGCCACAGCGTATCTCCGCTATTGAACAGGGCGCTCAGATGCTCACCGACCTGGTACTCTCACGCACCCGCACGCTTGCCTTCACCCGGTCGCGGCGCGGTGCTGAGCTGATCTCTCAGCGAGCGCAGCGCTACCTTGACGAGACCGAGGCGGGGCTGGCGCATCGGGTGGCGGCGTACCGTTCGGGGTATATGCCCGAGGAACGCCGTGAGCTTGAGCATCGGCTGCGCACCGGCGAACTGCTCGGGCTGGCAAGTACCTCCGCACTTGAGCTGGGTATCGATATTTCCGGGCTGGATGCGGTACTCGTGGCGGGCTGGCCCGGAACCCGCGCATCCTTTATTCAGCGGATTGGGCGTGCCGGTCGCGGGGGTCAGGATGCGCTCGCCGTGCTTATCGCCGGGGACGATCCGTTGGATACGTACCTGGTGCATCATCCGCAGGCGATTTTCGGGCAGAACGTGGAGGCTACCGTCTTCGACCCGACGAACCCGTATGTGCTTTCGCCGCATTTGTGCGCTGCCGCGGCGGAGTCGCCGCTGCGTGCCGAGGAGCTTTCCCTGTTCGGCGAGCATGCTGAGGCTCTGCTTAACCGGTTGGTGCAGCAGAATTATCTGCGCCGCCGGGCGGATGGCTGGTATTGGACGCACGCGGAGTCGGCGACGAATCTGGTGGATCTGCGCGCCACCGGCGGTGGTCCCTATCAGCTGATTGATGCCGAGGATGGTTCGCTGATCGGCACGATGGATTTGGCGCAGGCAATGACTCAGGGTCACCCGGGTGCTATCTATATTCATCAGAATGCCCAATACCTAGTGGAGTCCCTAGATGAAGCGGCGCGCGTTATTCTGCTCTCGCGGGTGTACCCCGACTATTACACGCGAGCGATTGAGGCAACCGAGGTGAAGATTTTGCAGGAAAAGGCGGGTGTGCGGTACGGGTTCGACGGCACCCAGCCCGATACTGCTGGGCTGACGCTGCATCGCGGGCGGGTTCAGGTGACCGATCAGGTTATGGGTTTTCAACGGTTTTCGGTGTACGGCAGTGAGTACCTGGGTGATGAGCCGATGGAGATGCCGCCGAGCATCCTGATGACCGAGGCTATCTGGTTTACCTTTGAACCGAGCTACCTGTTTGCCGCCGGTGTGGCTGAACCTGATGCACCCGGCACCCTGCACGCCGCAGAACACGCCGCCATCGGCTTATTACCGCTGATTGCGACCTGCGACCGCTGGGATTTAGGCGGACTCTCCACCCTGTACCACGCCGATACGGAACGCCCCACCATCTTCGTATACGATGCCGCACCCGGCGGAGCAGGCTTTACCCAGCGCGGGTTTGAGGCGGTTCGCACCTGGCTGGGCGCAACCCTGGACGCCATTGATTCCTGCGGATGCGAGAGCGGCTGCCCCTCCTGCGTGCAGTCCCCCAAATGCGGCAACCGCAACGAACCGCTGTCGAAGGCTGGCGCACAAAACCTGCTACGGGCAATGCTGCACTCACTCGATGAGGCCGAACGGGACATGCTGTAAAGACTAGAGCATCCTACGAGGTCTGACTAGCGCATTCATTGCGGTAATCAGGGATTTTACGGGCTTCCCGGCTCTTCAGCGGTTCGGTTGGAGGGGGCGTTCTCGGGGATCTCGTCGCTGGATAATCCCTCATCGGGTGCGCCCTCCCCAGAGTCCGGATGCGGTGCCCCGGCGCGCGATGTACCTTGCGCATCGCCGAGGAAAGCGAATGGTCCTTGCACAGCAGAGTTCACCCGAATATCCACGGTTTCGGGGCGATCCGCGAGGGCGCATCCCACCAGATTGGCGTTATTATCACGGGCTACCTGGGCGGCAATATCGCAAGGATCCCCAGGGGTGATGCCGCGCAGCGCATCCGCCGCGGCGAGCGCCGCTAGGTCTGCCGCCTGCGCCGCCCGCCGATTCGCCGTGCTTACCCCGGCAAAACCGATGATGACGGTTGCCAGGATCAGCAGGGCGGCGATAATGCCTACTGCGAGTACGGTGCCACTCCCCTCCTCAGGGTTTTCGGTCGGCTGCGGTCGATCAGCCGCCTCACACTGCGGCTTGGCAAACGGCGGCACACATGCGTTCCAGATGAAACCGGGCGTAACCATATTTATTCGCCGCCAGCCGTCGTGGCGTTATCCGAGCTGCCCTCAACCCGTGCGGTCGCAGTGGCCTGCAGCCTCCAGCCGGTTACCGAGCCGATAACCCCCGGTGCCGCGCGCTCCACCTGAACCCGCACCTGCCGCACCCCCGATGTTTCTTCCACGGTCTGCACCTGCAGGTTAATACTGGGGTCTATCCGTGAAACTTCATGCTGCACGGCGGCTAGGTTGTCTCCCCGAGCGAAGGCACGCGCCGCGACTCGCGAGGATTCTTCGAGCCGCGACTGGGCTATTCCCACCGCTGCCGCTGATAGACAGAGCGCAAGCACTGCGATCACGGCGGGCAGAGCGACCGCGAATTCGGCAGTCACGGCGCCCTCATCACGTGCGCTTAACCGCCAGGCGCGCATCATGCGGTGTATAAGCCTCATAGACGTTCCTTTCGTCGGATTTGGGCAACTCTCTCGCGGTTTTCACGGGTAGTACCGGGTTTAGAAAAGCCCAAAGGTCAGCCCAGAACCGCCCGTTGCAAGGGCGTTCTTGACCATATCTACGAGCATGCCGCGAATCTCGTCGGACTTGAGAATGGCGACCAGCAGGCCGGCAAAACCTACGGCGGCGAGCATTACGATGCCGTATTCTGCGGTGCTGGCGCCCTCCTCCGGGTCGTTTTCGTCTGCATATTCAGTCTCGTCGGTAGGCGAGGTCATCTCGTGCAGTTCGGCGGCTTCATCCGTGCGAATTCCCGCGAAGAGTTCCTCGTGCTCGCTCAGGGAACGGCATTCTTCTGCGCATTTATCGAAGGTGCAACCGGCGGCAAGCGCCTGCGCCAGTTGTTGGGCAAGATGCGGTTCAAGCTGCTGCAGGTATATGTTCGTGTATTCGTCGAGTGCCTGCCCTAAAAGTACGGGGTTCTCTTCCGTGCGCGCATAGGTCTCAAGGCATTCCTGAGTGCTCCGGTGCGTGGTGTGCAGAGCAGGAGAAGAGTGTACAACAGTCATCGTTGTTTCCTTTCATATAGTGTTGTTTGATAATTTTTGTGGGTAGATTTGGTGCAACGTGCCCCGGGGTAAAGTCCACCGGATTCAGGCCAGCAGCCCCGGAAGAAGCGAGATCACAATCGGTATGATTCCGCAGCAGATAAAGGCCGGAAGCGAGCACAGTCCCAGCGGCAGAACCAGCGCCACGGCAAGTTTTGCGGATGCGCGCTCCGCCGCCCGGCGCTCTTCCAGCCGATAGGTTGCCGCGCAGTGCCGCAGCAGCGCCGCGCTGGGTGTTCCCGCCGAATACGCCGGTGCCAGAATCCGCGCCAATTCCCGCAGGAGCGGATGGTCGTACCCATCCCAGGCGGCCTGCCAATCGGCGCTTACCGTCAGGGTCAAGGTGATGTGCTCTAGCGCATCGCTTATCGC
Organism: Rothia sp. HMSC036D11; assembly: GCF_001814205.1. Lineage (NCBI taxonomy): Bacteria > Bacillati > Actinomycetota > Actinomycetes > Micrococcales > Micrococcaceae > Rothia > Rothia sp. HMSC036D11. Next base: position 391,854 of record NZ_KV815278.1, on the reverse strand, counting down.
TCGTTCTTCATGCGCGAGTGCCCGGCCAAGAGTCTGTAAGGCGCCGGTCAGACCGAGACCCGCACGCAATTGTGCGGCAAGAAGCTCAAGCATCAGCGCCGGATCCAGCGGCTCAGTCTCTGCAGAACCGCCAAAACCTGCCGGTTCTTTCGGCGGTTTCTTTTCTCTTCGGCGCCGCTTAGTTCCGTGAGCGCGGGCATTCTTCGGCGTGGGATCCTCAGCCAGCACGGAGCTGCGTTCGGCTCGATGCACAAGCCGAGCCGTCCAGCGCCTCCCAAGAAGCGCCAGCGTGATGCCGAAAAAACCAGTCAGCAGGCCAGCCAGCGAACCAGTCAGCGCACCGACGGGGTCCGTTCCCATCAGCCAGCCCATCGCTAAGCCGATAAACGGCAGCCACGACAGTATCTTGCCGGTCGTTTTCGGCCCCGTCAGCGCACTTTCTCGCCCGAGAAGAGCATCCAGATGTTCTTCGGCGTGTTCGGCCGCAGCTCGTAGGGTCTGCGCCAGAGGTGCGCCGGTGGTTTCGTTCATACGTAAGCACAGGCCGAGTTCGCGGATGCGCTCCCGGCTGTGTGCCCGCCGCGCGTTGAGGGCGCCCAGGGTTGTTCCCGCTGCAAAACCAAGCTGTTCTTCACGGGCCAAAGTGTCTAATAACTCGTCAATATCGTCTTGGGTTTGCCGGTATGCCCGTTCGCGTCTGCTGCCCGTCAGCCGGTGCAGCGCCCGGCGAAGGAGCGAGGATTTTTCGGGTTCGTTCCCATCAGCGTTCCCCGTTTCCCGACTTTGTGCTGCGGAACCGTGAACCTTAAGGTCACCAGCGCCAGGCGGATGCCGGGTACGGTTTTCAGCCGTTGCCTCGCGCAGGCTCAGACCCGCATCCAGGGTTGCAGATATACCGCGCAACGCTTGCGGCCATAGACGCATCTCGGTTGAGGTTGGTGGAGTCGGCGGAATAAGCCTTTGAAACCGTGTCTTTAGCCGAGGCCGTGTTGTGGCGGGCAGATACTCGCCAAATGCCATACTGTCGCCCACGTTTTTATGCGCCGTTCTCTGAGACGAACCGGCGGCGGGCGTCTTATGATGCACCATCAGGCTCATAGTTCCTCTCCTCCCCGACTGCTACGGTCGATTTGCTCCCGTGGTGCGTCTGTATAGGTCGGCACGTCAGAATCGGTGCGAACCCCCGGGTCGTATCCATAGGTACATGGGGTAGACGCAGTTAGCGTTTCGGGGGTTGCGCCGCGGTGTTCGTGTGCGGGCTGCACGGCTGTCGAGCGTGCATGGGCATCGTGCGTACCCGGTGAAATAACGTCCGTGGGAGAGCTCGGCGGTAAGTTTTCCCCGTTACCTTCAGGTAGGGCGCCACCCGCCGAATCGCCTGCCGTTGAGTCTTCGTCTGCTAAGAGTTCACCCGCAGAGCCCGGCTCGCACGGCGTTACCACCAGCGCATCCTGGCACAGGTCAAGCCGGTAAATTCCAGCGATTCGCCGCACGCCCTGCACCTGTTCCAGGTGAATAATGCGGTCAAATGCGGTGGAAGCGTGCAGGGCTACAGTGCGTTCATCCAAACCGGCGAGCGCACCCAGCGCGGCAAGACGATGCGGCACAGCAAACGCGGAATTCGCGTGCAGCGTTGTACCTGCGCCCTGGTGCCCGGTGTTCATGGCGTTAAGCAGGTGCAGGATTTCAGAGCCGCGGCACTCCCCCACCATGAGCCGATCGGGTGCCATGCGCAGAGCTTGCACCAGCAGGTCTCCCAGCGTGATCTCTCCGGCGCCTTCGGCGTTCGCGGCACGGGTTTTGAGGCTCACCGTATGCGGATGCCGCGGGCTCAGTTCCGGGGTATCTTCCAGGATCATGAGGCGTTCCCAGGCTTCGCATTCGCCTAAAAGCGCGTTGAGAAGCGTGGTTTTTCCGGTACCGGTTCCCCCGCTGACGACAAAGTTCTGCCGCCGCGCAATCATGGTGCGCAGGGCTTGCTCGGTCGCCCCATCAAACATGCCGCTTTCGCGGAGCGCGGTAAGTGTCAAACAGCTTTGGGCGGGCAGACGAATAGACAGGTGCGTGTTCTCGACCAGCGGCGGAATAACCGCGTGAATACGCCGCCCGGAGTCATCGTGCACGTCATCCGCAGGATGCGCCGCATCGAGCCTGCCGCCGTGCGCCCTAATAAGACGGTTGGCGAGTTGGCGTACCTGCACCTCGGTCTCGAAGGTGAGGGTTACCGGTTGGGTTTGTCCGTGCGCCTGAACCCACACATCCTGCGGGGAGTTCACGTAAATATCGGTGATTCCGGGAATATGTGTGAGGGTTTCAAGCGCGCCCAGACCGTAAAGTTCGGCGTGCAAGCAGGATAACGCACGCGATACGAGGTCGGGCTCGTGCTCGACGGGAAACTCGTGGTTTTCGTCCCCGTACATGTCCTCTTCGCAGGCCTGTTGCACCGCCAACGTTAGGTCTTTACTCGACCACAATCGGGGATTTTCGCCTTCTGCCGAAGCAGCGGGTGAAGCTTGATCGGTCTCGGCGTGCGGGCTGGGTGGGCGCGCCAGCAGATAGGTTAGGGCATGCCGGGCGATGCGTCGCGCACGGTGATCCTCAAACACCGGAATAGGCGTGAGCCCCAGGCGCTCTCTCGTCTCGGCTGAAAAATCGGGTGCCATCAGCTCTTGAGGCGGTATGCAGGTGCCAACAATCGAGAGGGTTTCGGGCGGGGCATAGTTTCCACAGGCGACGAAGTCTGTTTGCTCGGAAGCAACATCAGTGCCTACTGTCTCGGCACTGCCCGATCTATAAGCGCTGTCGGCGCCGCGAGAGAATGCCCGGAAAACGCCGTGTTCTGCCGTTTGGGTGCGAAATACTGCCTGAGGTGAAGGAGGTAAAGCTGCCATACCCCTATTTCACAGGTTTTCGCGCATGTGCACGGCAGCCGAGCTGCAGACTGTGGATAACTTCGCCCTATGGGACACTTTTACAATGTATCCACAGGACAAGAGGCCATTCCCGTACCGTCTCTCCGCTCGCCCAGCGTGCACACCACGCTTTTACGTCGCTCTATGACGCGCCGCGCTAACCGTGCCGCTTTGCGCCCGGCCCATCAATCGCCTCACCCTATTGTCTTGCCTTTACGTGACGATTTATGTACCGGGTTATAAGAAGAAACACCAATGATTCCCGCCCAGCACAGAATAAGTCCGCCGATCGCGGCGGCAGACATGAATGAGAAGGTCAGCAGCAGAGAGACGGAGAGAGCCACCGGCAGAATCAACCCAACTCCGTAGAGGGGAACACCCAAAGCACCGCCCGCGTTCCTAGCGAATTGAACAAACCCGCTTGTCACGGCCTCGCTCCCGCCGCCGATCGCATCCTGGAGCCTCACGAAAATCGCGGGCATACCGATGCCAACACCTATGCCCACGAGTGCACCTCCCACAGTCAGCGACCAGATATGAGGCACCAGGCACGTCAGAACGCCGATAGTCGCGGTCAGCCACCCGATTACCTCTGTGCGCTCATGGTGCGCGCGCAGTCCGCCGATTGCGGAACCAACCCCGCTTCCGGCCACCAGGGGCAGTACCAGCCACCCTAAAGTTGCGGCATCCATCTGCAGCGCATGGGCCATTGACATGGGCAGATAGGCGGCGGCACCGAAGGCAAGGCTCGACAAACCCGCCGTGCTGATCAGTCCTCGCACGAATACCGGCTCAGCCAGTACAGACCGGAGGCTTCGCGCTTCATCGGGTTCACTCGGCAACCGGCTTCCGGGGAGGCTCAACGAGAGGGCAAGAGCCACGATAGAGAGAAGAGCGGGACTTGCGAACGCCACACGCCAGCCGAGAACTGAGGTCAGCCAGCCCCCGAGGGGTGCCCCGATCAGTGTCGCGACAACCTGCATTGAGCCCAGCAGACCGATAATCCTCCCCAAACGTTTATCACGCCAGTACCGGGTCACAGCCGCCATACTCGCGGGCACGATAATGCCAGCGCCAAGACCCTGAATAACCCTGAACATAATGAGCTGCATCATCGACTGAGACTGCGAGGTCAGTACTGTGGCTGACGCATACAGCAGGGTGCCTACAACATAGACTTTCCGTGGTCCTTGGCGGTCGGCCCAGCGACCACTGTTCAGAAGCACTGCGGTGGACGCTAACATGTAGGCACCCACAACCCACCCCACGGTGCTGTGACCGGCGAGCTCGGAGGCAATCGTCGGCAAACTGACCGTGATAAAGTTCTGCATCAGCGTAGCCGAAGCAGACCCAATGAGCACGGCTGCCAGACACCAGTGACGACGACTCATCTGCCCTCACTCACTTTCGACCGGTGTAACCAGTCCCGTGTTCCCATCAACCCGAATCGTCTGACCCGACGTAATATCCTGCGTACCGGATTGAGTGCCAAGCACAGCAGGAATCCCGACCTCGCGCGCGACGATGGCCGCGTGAGAAAGCGGGCCTCCGGTATCAGCCACCACGGCGGCAGCCACATTGAACAGTGGGGTCCAGGTTGGATCGGTGTACCGGCACACGAGTATTTCGCCCGGTTCCAGCAGCCCGAATTCTTCCGGCCCGTGGATAACCCGTGCCGTGCCCATCGTCACCCCTGGGCTCGCGCCAACCCCTTTGATGCCGTCCGTCTCGGACCGGTGCTTCCCTCGATCCCACCACAAGGTTTCAGCGGTTGTGCGCTTCTGCTTTCGACGTGAGATCGTCTGCTGCAGATCGGAGGATGGTTCTTCTGCAAGCAGCGCAGATTCTACCTCACCAAACAGCGCATAGGTTACGTCTGAGGGATTCGCCAAGATGCCGCGTTCAACGAGCCGATGTGCGACCTCGTCCATGACCTTACGAGCCTCAACAAACCATTCTTCGATGAGATACAGAGAGCCTTCACGTGCGACATGCAGAGCCCGCAACGCGGTGACCGTCTTATCCCAACGTTTATGCAGGAACCGTGGCAGCCGGCTGCGCACAAGCTGACGTTTATCGGCCCGATCTGCATCCATGGTGTGCCTACCACGAATACCAGCGGCAATCAGTGTGAAAAATGATTCGGGGTTCTCACCCCAAGACCTGCTTGAATAGGGCAGGTACATGCGCGGTGTGCGCGCCCCAATCCGCGACAGCGTCTGCTGAACCTCTTCGAGAAACGCTGGCCCGTTGGCGTGCTTCGAGAGAGATTCAACCGCGTTATCTGTTTCCACAAGGACGTCGTCGAGACCGAGTTCGCGGGCGCGCTCGCAGAGACGCGAAATCTCACGGTCGATATGTGCCGTCACAAAATCGAGGTTCGCGAATAAATCCTCGGTGGTGACGCTCGGGCCGAGCCGCGCAATTTTCATCATCACATCCGCCTCAGCACGTTTGAACATTAGCGGCATGAGGTAGCGCGAGAAGCGAGCGCGCGTAAGCTCAGCTGCCGCATCAACCGCACGGTGGCTCCGCGCAATCAGATCACGGTCGGTTATACTCTCAAGCGTCCGGTTATCCACCTGGAATGCTTCAAGTTCATGTTTCCAATCCAGCGAGTCTGCGTCCCAGTCGGGATTCGCCGACGAAAAGGCCTGTCGAATCGTGCGCGGCAAGTGCGTTACGATGCGCGGCGAAACACGCGGCCACGTTGCGTGAATACTCGCAATCCCATCATCGCTGATGCGGATAACACGATCAACGGGTGGTGTATCCACGCCGAAAGAACCGAGAACTTGCTGAACTTCCTGCTGTACCTTGCGCACGGGCATGATGTCTAGGGGATATGGTGCGGGATAATGCTCGATCAGGTCATCACGCATCATCTGCAGAATCTTTGACTTTGCAGGTCCGTGTCCCGAGTCGGTTTTCGACGGATTCGATAAAGATGTAATCGGTCGAGTCTGCAAGAGGTAGAGCTCATCGCCGCATATACCCCACTCGATATCTTGGGGTGCGTTGTAATAGGCGGATACCTGCCGCCCGAGAGCGTGGAGCCGTCGAAGATCGGAGTCTGACAGGCATGAAGCCGCGCGATCATCCGGTGGAACCGGGCTTATCTTAGTCCCGCCAGTGTGGTCGAGGTCGATGCGCGTTTCTTTATCCCCGATGATCGTCTCGACAGCGTGCCCCCGCGAGTCCAGCGTAAATGTATCCGGGTTGACGTGGGCGGCGACGACAGACTCGCCAAGACCGTAGGAGGCACTGACGAGCATCCGGCCTGTCATGCCAGAGATAGGATCTGCCGTAAATAAGACGCCCGCCATGTCTGCAGCGACCATTTCCTGCACTACCACGGCAAGTTCCGCCGATTTGTGGGAGAACCCGGCTTCTGTGCGGTATGCCACCGCCCGATCCGTCCAGAGTGAAGCCCAGCATCGCCTTAGGGCATCGACAACTGAGTCTTCTCCCTGCACGCCGAGATAGGTATCCTGCTGCCCCGCGAAACTCGCGCTGTCCAGGTCTTCCGTTGTCGCTGATGAACGTACCGCCACAACCGGCGATCCCAGCGCCCGGTAAGCCTCGACGACGGCATCTCGCACGGCGCGCGGGACTTCTTGCTTCAGGATCAGCTCTCGTGCAGCGTGAGAGTTCGTACCGGCTGCCTCATGAATAATATCTTCAGCAATCGGTGCGACGGCTGCCCTGTAGGCGTCGGTTGTCACGCAAAATCCTGGCGGCACGTTCAGACCGGCGCGATGCATCTTTATAAGGTTGGCTCCCTTGCCGCCGACGCTGGCCACCTGGGCGTCCCCGGAAGGATGACCTCGCCGGAACCAGGCTATGAACGCGGTCGTCTCTTGTTCGTGTGGGGTAGTCATCGCCCGATCACCGCCTTAATTGTGCTTCGTTTCGCTCTTTGTCCTGTCTCAACGGCAAAGCGTTTCTCTGTTCTTTTAGAATATCTGTCGCGGCAGGGTTTGGACATAGATTGCTGTCATCGAGTTCGCCCCCACATGCAGGTTCACGCATAGCCGTCTTCGCATATTCGGGGTTCTCTCACCGATAATAGGAGTGTGTACATTCTCGTTGTTCCCCTCGATGCGCCCGCCAGCGGTTCGGTCATTCCGCTGGATGCGCATCCCGCGCGCACCCACACGGGCACGGGGACATCGGGGCATGGTTCCCCTTCCTCCCCCGCTTTTTGGGGAGTTTTTCACGTCGAATCTCTTGCCCCGGCGCAGCTGTCCGGGCCTCATACGAAGCTCAATATTCTGCGCGCCGACCGCGTGAGTACCGGGAATCTGCCCGCCTATGTGCGCGAAGTCGAACGCCGCTCTGACCCGCGCATTAACCCCGAGTCGAAGCAGCCGCACGCACGCTGGATATGGGCTGACACCCGCACAATTGCGCCTATTCTGCTGCGCAAAGGGGTGCGGGTTCAGCTATGCCACGATATGCGCCTGGTACAGCGAATTCTGCGCACCGCGAGCACTCACCCGAGCGGGCATGTTCGTTATGAACCCGTTCTCGACCTGGCGCAGGATACTGTCGAAAAACCTGCGGGTAAGCTGCCCGTCGCACGCCAAATTGCCGGTCAGGGCGAGCTTTTCGGGGAAGATTTTTTGACGGCGGCAGAAGAAAATACTGTATCCGGTCATGAAGCGGCACCATCAACACTGACATCGGCAGATACTGAGCTGGTGCACCGGCATCTCGACGAATTTACCGCGCAGCTGCGGGCGATCGCCACCGGTGCGCACCCCGAAAGGCTGCGATTATTGGCGGCGGCGGAATCGGCAGGGTCCCTGGTCGCGGCAGAAATCGAATACTACGGCATTCCCTTTGACACCGCCGCGCATGATGCCCATTTGACTGAAATTTTGGGCCCGCGCCCGCCCGAAGGCGAGCATCCCGCCAAGTTGATGGAGCTTGCCGAGCAGATTCGCGCCGACCTTTTCGCGCCCCATCTGAACCCGGATTCCCCGCAGGAACTTTTACGCGCACTTCACGCCGCCGGGGTGAACGTGCCCAGCACTCGCTCCTATGTGCTCAAGGGCTGGGCTGACGAGACTGCCACGCAGCGGGAACGGCGGTGGGCACTCATCGAACCCATTCTCAGGTACAAGAAGTTGTACCGTATCTTTACAGCGAACGGGTGGTCTTGGGCGGATTCCTGGGTGCGCAACGGTCGTTTTCGCCCGCATCTTGAAGTTGGAGGCGCCGCGACCGGGCGGTGGGGCGCATCCGGCGGCGGGGCTCTGCAGCTTCCCGCCGAAATCCGTTCGGCAATTCTAGCGCCCGAAGGCGAGGTTTTTCTCGTTTCTGACGGTTCGCAGATTGAGCCGCGCATCCTGGCGGCGCTCAGCCACGACGAGGCGCTGGCATCGGCGGGCCGCGGCACCGATATGTATGCGGGAATCGCCGAACTCGCCCGGCTTGAGGGCGTGGCGCTCACCGAACGCGCACAGGCTAAGGTGGGGCTTCTCGCCATTATGTACGGTGGGCGCAGCGGAGAGATTGGGGCGCTGCTGCCGCATGTTGCCAAGCTTTTCCCGCGTGCGATGGAGTTTACGGAACGTGCGGCGCGCATCGGCGAGGTGGGCGGGCAGGTCACCACCTTTTTGGGGCGCACCTCACCCGCGCCAGACGAACGTTTCAAACGGACGGTCGCAGACCGTTCTACCCCTGCGGCTGAGTCGCGTGCTGTCTCCCTTTCTCGCTCTTACGGGCGTATGACCCGCAATTTTGTGGTGCAGGGAACGGCTGCGGAATGGGCGCTGTGCTGGATGGGCAGGGTTCGTTCGCGTCTGCTGACCGAGACGGTTTTCGGCATGCCTATGCGCACCAAAATTGTCTATTTTCTGCACGATGAGCTGTTGCTGTGCGGCCCCAAGCTTGAGGCGGAGCGGGTCGAGAGGATTCTGCGGGAGTCTGCTGCAGAGGCGGCCCGCCTACTTTTCGGCACGGTGCCGGTGGAGTTCCCGGTCTCGGTGACGGTCACAACCAACTATGCCGAAGGTAAATAGACCCGCGCCACCTACGCTCGTTTCCGTTCCCTCCCACGAGCCTTTAAGTACCGACCAACGTCAGCCTACCCGGATGCGGGCGCAGGTTTAAGTACCGAGGCATCCCACGGGACCGTCCAGGTGAGCGCATCAAAAATCTTATCGAGTACGATCGCGGTGAATCCCCACACGGTGAACTCGACCCGCGCATCGCCGCCAGAGTGCGCAACCTCAAACGCCGGGGTTTTATGGGTTATGTGCCCGCGCTTCACGTATGCCGTATGCCGGTTGGCGGGGTTGAGCAAATCCCGTACGGGCACCCGCGCAATCAGGGCAGACTCGTTCGTATCGACCACGCCAACCCGCGTGGGTGAAGCCCACCACCCCAGCACCGGGGTCACCCTGAAATCGCTCACGGCAAGCGGCAGGGTCGGCAGCTCCCCCAGAATTTCAACGCCCGCAGGGTCAAGTCCGGTCTCTTCCACGGCCTCGCGCAGGGCGGCGATGCGCCCTACCGGAACTCCCTGTTGGCGCGACAGCGCATAATCCTCGGGGTCAATTTTTCCGCCCGGGAACGCAGGCTGACCGGCGTGTGAGCGCAGAGTATCCGCCCGTACCAGAAGCAGAACGTCCAGGTTCTCTCCCACGCACTCTGGGCATCCCTGAAAGTCAGCGGATGCGCTCGGTTCATCATCGAGTACTCCGAAGAGAACGAGCACTGCCGCCTCTTTGGAGAGCGTACTGTTGGGCGCGTACCGCATGAGGGAGTCTATCTTGAAATCGAGTTTTCCCGCGGCAAGGTTCGCGAGTGCATCGCGGGCTTGTTCGGCGGCGGTGTTCAGGGTGTTAGGCACTCAGCGGGTATCCTTCGGCGTGCAGTTGGCGGCGTGTGGCACCTGTGAGGAAGCGCAGGTGCAGGCGTTCACGACCGGGTGCCATTTCATATTTCATGAGTTTACGCGCTTTGGCTTCGTCCGTCTCGCCTTCACCCCAGGACGGGCACAGGTCGGCGATGGGGCAGACTCCGCAGGCGGGTTTGCGGGCGTGGCAGATGCGCCGCCCGTGGTAGACCATGCGGTGTGAGAAGTCGGTCCATTCGCGCGGTTCGATAAGCTCGGCAACGTCGTGTTCGACTTTGACGGGGTCGTCTTCGGTGGTGAATCCCATGCGGCGCGCGAGCCTGCCGAAATGGGTATCGACGGTTAGCCCGGGTACCCCAAAAGCGTTGCCGAGTACCACGTTTGCGGTTTTGCGCCCGACTCCTGCCAGTTTCACCAGTTTATCGAGTGTTCCGGGCACTTCTCCGTCGTAGTCGTCGGTGAGCTGGCGGGCGAGTTTGACGATAGATTTCGCTTTGGCGCGGTAGAACCCGAGGGATTGAATATAGGGTTCGACCTCTTCTTCGGTGGCTGCGGCGAGGGCGGGCGCATCCGGGTAGCGGGCGAAGAGCGCCGGGGTTACTTGATTGACGCGCACATCGGTGGTTTGCGCCGAGAGCACTGTGGCGATCAGCAGTTCAAAGGCGTTCGTGAAGTCGAGTTCAGCCACGGCGTAGGGGTAAGTTTCGCCCAGGATGCGGTTGATTTTGCGGGCGCGGCGCACGGTGGCAAGGTGGCTTTCGGGGGCTTTGGCGAGTGCTTTCGCGCGGCGGCGTGCTGCCTGTGCTGCCTCAAACTCAGGCACGGTGCGGATGCTTAGCAGTTCACGTTCTTCTTCGGTGAGCTGTAGCTCTGGGGCTGTGTCGGTGGTGCTTTTCGGTGCGGATGCGCTCATAGCGCGAGCCTACCGTTTTTTGTCTGCTTTTCCCAGCTAGGGGTACCGAAGTTCGCCGTTACCGCACAGTTTCTGCCGCTTTTGAGCGGGTAAATATGCCACACTAGGGGTATGTCTGCAACGATTTTTGTTCTGAACGGCCCTAATCTGAATTTGCTGGGGCAGCGTCGCCCCGAGGTGTACGGGTACACAACCCTGCACGATATTGAACTGATGGTGCGCGAGCGCGCCGCCCTGCACGGCTTCGATATTGAGTTTATGCAGTCCAATCATGAGGGTGTGCTGGTGGATGAGATTCAGCGTGCACGCACCCGTGGCGCGGCGATTATTATCAACCCGGCGGCGTACACGCACACGTCGGTGGCGCTTCACGATGCGCTGGAGGCCGCCGAGCTGCCCGTCGTTGAGGTTCACCTCTCGAATGTGCACCGGCGCGAGGAATTTAGGCACCATTCGTATGTGTCCCCGCAGGCTACGGCGGTGATCGCCGGAGCAGGCGCCTACGGGTACGTCATGGCGGTAGATTTCTTGGCGCAGCACCTAGAGTCAGAGTAGATTTCTGCATTAATTGAAGCACCCCAGATGGGTTACGTTCTGTTCTAGGGGTAGCTACGATTAACCAATCTACATTTTTCGATTCCACAGCGGGAAGGTGTACCCACCCCTGAAAGACTTCTTAAGGAGGACACATGAAGATCGCTCTTGTAGGTGCCACCGGAACAGCTGGTCGCGCCACCGCTCACGCCGCCCAGCAAGCAGGTCACGAGGTCATTGCTCTCTCGTGCCACAGGCGTCGATCTGCATACCGGAGAAGGACTAGCTGAGGCTCTGAACGGCGCCCAGGTGGTCATCGACACGTCCAACGCTTTTCCTGCAGACCCCGCGGCCAGCCTGGTTGATACTTTTTCAGACGTTACCAAAACCCTAGAGAAAGCCTGCCAGCATGCTGGGGTACAGCATCTGGTTCACCTTTCCATCTGCAATATTGACCACCCCGCATTTGACGATTTTGACTACTATCTCGCCAAGCGAGCGCAGGAGAAAGTTTTAGAGGACAGTTCCCTTCCGCACTCCATCGTCCGTTCTGCGCAGTGGATGGAGTTCGCTCTTAACCCTGCAGCCGTCACACAGACCGAGACCAACGTAAAGGTTCAAAACTGGCTGATTCAACCCATCGCTGTGGAGACTGTGGCAAAGGTACTCGTTCAAACTGCGACCGAAAGCCCGCGCAACCGGCAGATCGCTGGGCCCGAGCAAATTTGGCTTCCAGAACTGACCCAAACCTACCTGCACGCCATAGGTGATCGTCGAGAAGTAAGCGTTGTAGATCCTGTCTTAGATGCGCTCGCTGAGGGTGTTCTGCTTGCCCCCAAGAATGCAGAGTTACTTGGGCCCACGGTCGCTCAGTGGGCGGAGGAGCAGATACCCACAAACAGGTGACGTATTGGCGCAGCACCTGGAGTCGGAGTAGAGCCGAGAAGTATCGTCGTAGAGCCTCAGCGCCGAGTAATGGGGCGGACACGCAAAGGTGCCTCACGCATCCAATGGTAAGGATACGTGAGGCACCTTATATCTTGATTGTCATCGCACGTTTACCCAGCGATAACATTATGCGTTTATCGTGTTACAGCAATTAGTTCTTGCAGGTTCCGGTCGCCACGGAAGCGGTGTTGCTGCCGCCAGCCTCAAGCGCCTGCTTCAGGGTGGATGCGGTTATCGCATAACCGGTCTGACCCGTGCTGCTTTCACCGTCAGGAGCTTTACCGAAGACCACACCCACAACGTTACCGTTTTCGTCAAGAACAGGACCGCCGGAGTTACCGTGCTGCACATCTGCGGCAAGCTGGTAGACCTGGCGCATCGGGTTAGGCTTACCGGTCTCTACGTCAATGGTCTGGGTATTGCCCACACCCTGCACGGTCGCAGGGAGCGCCTTGAACGGCCCACCCTGGGGGTAACCCATGAAGGTTACGGTCTCGCCGGGGTTTGCGTTCCTGCCGATCGGCAGCGGGTCCAGGTTCATGCCGGGCACGCGGATAAAGGCAAGATCCTGGGCGGTATCCATATAGACCACCTCGCCCTGCCAGGTGCGCCCGCGCTGATCCCTCACCATAGGCGAGTTCACGCCCGAAAGCACGTGTGCGTTCGTCGCGATAAGCCCATGATCCACCACGAACCCGGAACCGGTCGAGGTGTATCCGCACTGTTCTGCGGCGCCAAGAATCTGCACAACAGAGGCAGAGGCGTTATTGAGCGCCTCCGTTTCTACGCCCTGGGTGGGCGCGCTGGTTTCCGGGGCGATCAGCTGGCGCACCTCGGGAATAGTGCCGGATGCGAGCACATCGTTACGAATATTTTCAATACCGTTGCGCAGACCATCCGGGGTGTTCTCGACCATCCACGAGAGGGTCTTTGAGTTGTTCAACGCGGCGTTGAATTGCGGCAGGGGTACGGTGCGCATCGTGAGCGTTAAGACCACGAGCACAAGCGCGCAGGCGGCAACATTGAGCACGCCGCCAAAGAAACGTTCTACGCCTTTAAGCGGGGTTATATCCGTGACACGGCGCAGGCTGCGGCCGCCGATGAGTCCCAACCACTGCCCCAGCGTTAGGCAGAGGATCAGGATACCGATAGCGGTAATCAGCCCCCATTTGGATCCCACAGCCGCAACGGCAAGCGGGATGAGCCACGCTGCGGCGCATACACCTAGAGCAAGACCGATAAAGGTGCCTAGCGTGGTGAAGAAGCCGCTACGCAGACCGGCAATGAAATAAAGCACGAGAATGACAGGAATAATAATGTCAAGGGGGCTAAAAGTTGCTGACATGAGCGTCCTCCTTGGTGAATACATAAAATGCGGTGAATCCGCACGGCGCGTCCGGAAGGCACGCCTGAGCATGAGAGAAGTCGAAGAGTTCGTGCGCTGCTCAAAGCCCTCTCACACTGTACATGCTGATGCTAGAGTGCGAAGCTGTGAATTTCTTAAGTTTTCCCCGTAAGCGCAGAAAACTTTTCCTCCTAGATGTTGTTTTTTAGATGCGGAAATAAAAAATATGAGGTACGCTCAGTATTAGTGTTAGTTGAATATGTCACACACCAGCGATGCGGTTCACATCGTATCCGTCTCGCAGACGCGACCGTGTGACGCACAGATTTTCGAGCGAAAGAATCGCCCGCTATCCCACTCAAGGAGTAACTATGGATCTCGATATCCTTCGTCGTTCCCCACTTTTCGCGACCCTCGATGACGCCGCGTTCAAGCTGCTCACAGACGATATCCAAGAAATTGATTTGTCCCGCAACGCCGTGCTCTTCTACGAGGGTGACCAGGGCGACCAGCTCTTCGCTGTGCTCTCCGGCAAGGTCAAGCTCGGGCGCACCGCCGCAGATGGGCGCGAAAATATGGTCGCGCTCATGGGACCCGGTGACGTCTTCGGCGAGATGGCACTCTTCGACCCCTCCCCCCGCTCCACCAACGCCGTAGCGGTCTCCGAAACACGCCTAGCTGCTATTAAGCACGAATCCTTCAAACGTGCACAGCGACAGGACCCCAGCATCTCCGACCAGGTTATCAAGACCCTGGCACGCCGCCTGCGCCACTCCAACGAAGCGCTGGCAGACCTCGTCTTCTCCGACGTCCCCGGTCGTCTCGCTAAGGCACTCCTCGACCTTGCAGACCGCTTTGGGCGCCCCGCAACCGACGGCATCCTCGTTGCCCACGAACTCACCCAGGAAGAGCTGGCACAGCTTGTCGGTGCATCCCGCGAAACCGTTAATAAGGCACTGGCAGAGTTCGTCTCCCGCGGCTGGATTCGTCTAGAGGCACGCGCAGTCGTGATCCTCGATTTGCCTCGACTGCGCCAACGCTCGCGCTAAGCTCTCTGACGGGCTCGCAAAGTCTTCGTACGAAACCGCATCCGATACATCGTGTTATTCAACGATTTCGGATGCGGTTTTTGCGTGCTCTGCCTCGAATCAGTTCCAAGGCTCAGGAGGATACTCCACACTCGCTTGACAAGGCGACCAGTCATCCCCGGTGCCGCTTCGCTTTGCCGTGGATGACAGCCTTAGGCGCTCGTTGCGGATATCCTCCTGAGCCCAAGTGAGAGTGAGGCAAGTCAGACGTTTCCGGTGGGATACTCGTCATAAGCGCCTAAGGGTGGATCGCCTCCAGGCGATACGGGTCCCCTTGTAAAGCGAATGATGAGTATCCCACCGGGATAAACGTTTTCCCTGTGTTCACGTGCCCAGACGGTTCTATAAGGATTATTCGTGAGAAACAAGGCGCGATCGCGCTTGCTTAGAATGACTAACGTTGTGTAGAGTGTTTATCACTACGACCGGTTCCGCCTACTGCTTTGATAGCTAGGTCCAGGGCCGGTCTTCATCATACAGAAGGTACTCATGGGCGAGGACATCAAAGAATTTAAAACTTACAATGAGCAAGTAGATATCCTAGCCAGACGTGGTATGGACATAGGAGATCGCGACGACGCGGTATTTTTGCTTCAGCAGGTTAGTTATTATCGTTTGAGTGGTTATTGCTACCCGTTTCGGGAGTTTAAAAATAGCAGCCGTGCAGATACTTTCTTTCCAGGTACGCGGTTGAGAGATGTAGTTGACTTATATAGATTTGATTCTCGACTTCGTACAGCAACATTTACAGCTCTTACACCTATTGAGCTTGCAATACGTGCGCATCTTGGTCATGAACTAGGGCGTCTCGACCCTTTGATTCATCTCGATCCTTACAAGCTTGGAATTAAAGTTCGTACCCTTAAAGAGAAGAAATATAACGGTTGGCGTAGACGTTATGAACATGAGCTTAAATCATCACGTGAAGACTTTGTTAATCACCACAAACAGAAATATGGCGGGAACCTTCCAGTATGGGCTGCCACGGAGATTATGGACTGGGGAAGCTTAACTTATCTTTACGAGCTTTCACCCCGTAGCGTGCAGAATACTATATCTAGTCAGTGCGGTCTTAATGCGCCTCAATTGCGTAGCTGGCTTAAGGCTCTTAACATCGTGCGGAATATCTGCGCTCATCATGGGCGCCTTTTTAACAGGGTACATGCTATTTCGCCTAAGCTACCTGCTCAAGGTACCCACACCGATCTCGACTGCATAAATACCGATTGGAAACGCACTTTCGGGCAACTGACACTTATACAGTTTCTCTTAGACCGTTTTACTGTCGGCAATAAAAAGCTGTTACCGACAGTCGTACAATCGTTTCCAGAAGTTCAGATAGTCCCAATTTCACATATGGGAGCTCCTGATAACTGGCAAACGGCAAGTAGGCTCTGGAGCGTATAGCTGAAATAAGCATCGCCAAATTAAGGTATAGTAGGCCTTCTCACATCTAGTTAGCAACGTAGACATGTTGTCGGTTCAGGTCCTCACGTTCGGCAATATCGAGCAACGCAGTAGCCATATCTGCCGGGGTAATCATCCAGCCGCGTCGAAGCGGCTTGTGGGCATCGAGCCGATAAGAACCTTTAGCTTTCATCGGCTGAATACGAGGGGCACGCACCGCCGTCCACTGTGCGGTGCTTTCCCACAAAACCACGTCCATACGCCGCATATCATCGTAGGTTGCACCCAAAAAGTGTTGCAGCAGCGGCAATACCACCCAGAGCTTGAAGAGCCCTTGATGAGCCCAATGTTCGGCGACCTCCGAAGAGATCACAACCAAACGTGATACCCCATGCTCTTGCATTGCGTCCAGAAGATTTTTCGTCCCGGCAGAGTAAAGGGTTGTCGGCGTTTTCGAGGTTCCAATCCCTACGGTACTGATGACCGCATCTACGCCTTGAAGCCAGGGCTTGAGGGCCTGAGCATCAAGAATATCTACAGCGCCCGTGGTTAGGTTCGGGTGATCGAGCTGAAGATTCTGCGGGTTCCGGGCAAGTGCAACTACCTCATGGCCACGCGCAAGCGCCTGTTCCACGACCAAACGACCCACGTTTCCGGTAGCACCGGATACTAAAATTTTCATAGTTTTCGACTTTTGTTAGGGAATAGTGACCACAAGTTTACCGCGCACATGCCCCGTGCCCAGTTCCTTATAGCCGTCACGGATGGATTCAAGCTTGAACGGGTACACATGCGCTAAGGTCACGTCAATATCTCCCGATGCCACCAGATCGGCGACTTCTTTCAGGTCACCGGGCTGCGCATGCCGCGCCCCCGTAAACTGCGCGCCTTTTATCATCGCCTTCGGCGTAGGAATCAGCGTGCCCATCGCGGACCCTTTCAGTCCGAGCTCTGCCCCTAACGGAATGTAGTCCCCGCCGTAGCAGTCAAGCATTTTCGTAACCGGGGTCGGTGCTGCCTTGAGAATACGTTCCTTCAAACCATCACCGTATGCAACCGGAATAGCCCCTAGAGAGCGCACAAACTCCGCGTTTTTCTCCGATGCGATACCGATAACTGTTGCTCCCCGATGCACCGCAAGCTGAACCGCCACGGCTCCCACACCGCCGGATGCGGCACTGATAACCAGCACATCCTCGGGTTTCAGATCGATTGCACGGAACGCCCCGCATGCGCTCTCCCCGGCGACACCCAAGGCTGCTGCAACCTCAAAGTTCAGGTTCTCAGGTTTCGCAACAATATTCTGGGCAGAAGTCACCAGTTTCTCAGCCAGTGAGCCTTTCGTCACGCCGGAACCGGGAGCGCTGCGCAGGGTTCCCAGTACCGCATCGCCCACAGCAACATTGTTCACACCGGGGCCTAGGGCATCTATCACACCAGAAAAGTCACGCCCCACACCCTTCGGAAAACGTGCGGGACCGCGGCCAAACCACCAGGACGGGTGACGCAAACGGTTAATCGTCTCTGCGACGCGAAGTGGCTTGAACCCCTCGAAAGTCTTCATCTCCAGAGGGTTCAGTCCGACCGCTTTGACCGTCACACGGACTTCACCTTCACCCGGTGTAGGTTCATCTGACTCAACCATTTCTAGGACGCTGGGATCGCCATAGGCGTTGTACTGAATTTTGCGAATCATGAGATTTTTCCTTTCACTGTGACTATCTGCCTACAACAAAGGCCGGATTCTCAACACAATACAATGCGGAAAATCCGGCCTTCCAAGTCTTATGAGGGGGCAACAGAGGCCGACTTGAGTGGACCGACTGTGCCAAGCGTTCCTGTTTTAGATGACACCGGTACAACTTCTGTAAACGAAAGCATACACGCGCCGTCATTCTTCACGAGCACGGGTTTCTTCACCTCAACGGTACGGCGCTTTGCCAACCACGACACCCCGGTTTCTGAGGTGGCGAGCGACTCAAGCATACACATCACGGCGGGAGTCACCAGTTCCTCAAGGGTCTTACCCACCGTATTCGGCTGCCCGATACGGTCCCCCAGTTCCGAGGTATCCCTGCTTTCCATGAGCGTGCGCACATTCACCCAGCTGCCCCACACGCCCTTGCCTTCCAGCAGCTTGGCGTTCTGCCCCACGGGAACAACCGTGGTGAAGTAGGCGATGTCGTAGCGTTTATGGAAGAAGTCTGGCGACTGCCAGCGCGATACCGGGCGCAGCAGGTCTGTGCGCAGTTTCAGCCCGCTTGAGGTTAAGAACTGCCCGAAGCTCTTGTCTTGATCGGCGATTGCCTCACGCTGACTCATCTGTTCTTCACCCGCGCCGCTCTCGGCGACGTTCTGCCCGTCCTCACCGGCAAGAAGCAGACCGGTCTCTTCAAAGGATTCGCGAATAGCAGCGATCACGGTGCGGCGCGCGCAGGTTACGTTTTTGAATTTGAACTTGGCAGACCATTCATCGGGGGTCGGGCCGTACCAAGGGGTTGCGTCGTCATCGCCGGGGGTCACGGTACCGCCCGGAAAAGCGACAACACCCAAGGGTGAAGACCCCGGACGGTAGGTCAGAATGGTTTCAAGACCGTCTTCGCCGTCACGCACAAAGATGACTGACGCCGCTTGGCGAAGCGAGCATGCCCCTCCAGCATCCTCACCGCCCTCGGATACCCAGGTTTCGGCGGCGGTGCGCATAAACTCCGGGATTTTATAAAGACGCTGAATCTGCTCGGTGCGTGCGGCAGGTGCAGAAGACCGCCCGGTAAAGATGCGTGGCTTTTGTTCTTCACCAACCACCGGAACTACTCCGGTGTACAACTTCTGAGAAGGTGTCGTAGTCATGATCCTGAGAATATTAGACGTACTCGACGATGATTTCAACCTCAACGGGAGAGTCCAGCGGAAGCACCGGAACACCGACCGCCGAGCGGGCATGCGTACCAGCCTCACCAAAGATCTCACCCAACAGCTCGGAGGCGCCATTGATCACCCCGGGCTGACCGGTAAATTCCGGGTCTGATGCCACGAACCCCACAACTTTCACGACCTTCTTCACCCGATCAAGATCGCCGATAACGGACTTCACAGCGGCAAGCGCATTCAGCACTGCAATAGCGGCGTACTTCTTAGCGTCCTGAGGGGTCACAAATGTTGAGTCACCCGAATCCGAGACTTTACCGGTGGCGGGCAACTGACCGCTGACGAATGGAAGCTGCCCGGAGGTATACACATAGTTCCCGCTCACCACAGCGGGTACATAGGCGGCGACAGGGGCTGCGACTTCGGGAAGTTGGTAGCCAAGTTCACGAATGCTCAGTTCATAACGGGATTCAGTCATGGGGTTCTCCAGGGATGTGGTTGGTGGCACGTGCGCCGCATATATGTAGTGTTGTGTAGAAGCATATCGCAAAAGGAACGCTAAACCCGGCAACCGGAGGATTCAGGTTACCGGGCGTGGTGCAAGGCTTTAGCCTTCAACTTTCTCGCGCTTGAGGTAGGCGATGGGGTTACCCTGGGTGGGTGCCACCATGTTGCCTGCAGGGGTCGGTCCGCTGGGTGCGGGTGCGCCAGGCAGAACCGCAACAAGTTCCCACCCTTCCTCACCGTAGTTATCAAGGATTGCCTTGGTAGTGTGCACGATCAACGGCACAGTCAAATATTCCCATTTCTTCATAGCTCTAGAGTAGTCCTGTTCCCCGGCTCGAACAAGGCTATTGCGCTCTATTGCAGGTTCAACGCTCTAGGCGTAACAAAGGGGCAGAACGTGACGCCGAACGGTCACCCCGTGCACCGGGTACGCCGGTTAGCCCCGCACCGAGTACATAACCCGCGAGATGCCGCGGATTTTCGGGGCATAGACGCGGTGTTTTCACGATATAACCAAGGATGCGCATCCGGCGCGTTGCCCGCGAAGACGGGAAACCGGCAAGTTAAACCTAGAGTTTAACCCTTTTGAGGGATGCGTTCTCAGGTGTATCCGCTAAACTGAATGAATGGCTTCACGAAAAAAATCGCGCGCGCAACGGCGTCGCCCCAGTGACTTTTTGCAGTTTGTGGCGTTCAGTATCATTGCCGGGTTCTTGGTAGCAATTATTGTGGTACCCCCGGCGGTAGGTGTTGGCATGGTTGCTAATGCCTCAATGGCGTGGTTCCAGGATCTTCCGGAAGATATTTCAGAAGGCCCCTTCTCACGCCCATCGACTCTGTACGCCTCTGATGGTAAGACCGAGCTTGCGACCTTCTTCGAGGAAAACCGCACAGAGGTTAAGCTCGATCAGATGTCACCGCATATGCGTGATGCCATTATCTCGGTGGAAGACCGCGACTTCTACAACCACGGCGCCGTATCAGCTATCGGCATTGGTCGTGCGTTTGCGAATAACTTCCTGAACCCGAAGAAGCGTCAGGGTGCATCGACACTCACGCAGCAGTACGTGAACAACCTGATCGTTGATTCCGATGTGCAGCGCGGTGCAGACCCCACAACCCTGGGCGGAAATAAAGGGTATCTCGATAAGATCAAAGAGATGAAGCTCGCTATCTCGATGGAGCAGAACAAGTCTAAAGACGAGATTCTTGAGGGCTATCTGAACATCGTGAACTTGGGCGGCACCAACTACGGTGTTGAGGCGGCGGCCCAATACTACTGGGGTATTTCCGCGAAGGATCTTTCGGTAGCCCAATCGGCCCTTCTCGCGGGTTTGGTGCAGTCACCGAACACCTATGATCCAACGACCCACCCCGATTTGGCGCGTGAACGCCGCGATGTGGTGCTTGGCACCATGCTTCGTGACGGTAAGATTTCACAGCAAGAATACGATGAAGCCATTGCATCGCCTATTAAGCTCAATGTTCATCCGCCTGAGAAGGGCTGCTCTGTTGCGGGCGAAAGCTCATTCTTCTGTAACTACGTGGTGAACTATGTTGCGCTCGACGAATCTTTCGGGGCAACTCCCGAGGAGCGTTTGAACCTGCTCAACCGCGGCGGTTTTAAGCTTGTGAGTACCCTAAACCCCGAAGCGCAAAAGATCGCTAAACAGTCTGTGGAGGCTGTTCAGCCTGGTTCCACCAACACCAACAACGTGAACGCCGCTTTGACCAGTGTGGAGCCTGGCAGCGGTCGCGTGGTGGCGATGGCTCAGAACGCCGAATGGGGTAAACCCAAGGATGCGAATGACCACTCGCAAACCCAGTTCAACTTCAACGTAGATTCGCTCTACGGCGGCACCCCCGGATTCCAGCCGGGCTCAACCTTCAAGCCCGTGGTGCTGTCCCAGTGGATTAACTCTGGTCGAGGTGTGAACGCCCAAATCGATGGTACGGCCCTATCCTACCCAAGCAGCTTTGGGTGGAACGCCCGCTGTGTGGAGGGCGGTAAGTACTACTACCGTGACTCCGCTAACGGCTGGTCCTTCAAGAACGCGGTTCCGGGATACCAGAGCTGGGGTACGGTCGCCTACGGTATTCGCGTTTCGGCTAACTCCTACCTGTACTCGATGGTCAGTAAGCTCGACCTCTGCGATATCAGCGATATGGCGAATAAGCTGCACCTGCACGACGGTCTGGGTCAGCAGCTGTACGATCCGGGTCTGCTCAGTGCAAACATTGGTGGTACCAGGTACGGTGCTACCCCGCTGACCATGGCGAGCGCATACGCAACTTTCGCGAGCGAAGGTAAGTACTGCGAGCCGCGCCCGCTTGAGAAGATTATTAAGGGTGATGGTTCGCCCATGAAGACTTACGAGTCTAAGTGTGAGCAGGCCATCAGCCCAGATATTGCTAACGGTGTGAGCTACGTGCTTAAGGGCGTGCTCGCCTCCGGAGGTTCAGCGCCTAAGCGCGCTATCGGTCTGCCGGATGCTTCCGCCGCGAAGACCGGTACGAACGATAACTCCTCACAGACCTGGATGGTTGGTTACACCCGCGGCCTGGCAACCGCTTCGTGGGTGGGCAGTAACGACTTGGGTTACCGCTCGATGAACGGTATTGCGATTAACGGTCGCGTGCTGGAGTACGTGGACGGTGCGACCTATGCGGGTGCCCAGTGGCAGCAGTTCATGCAGGCCATGGCTCCGAAGTACAACACCGAGAAGTTTACTGAGCCCCCGGCATCGGTGACGTCAACAAACGTCAACGGTAACTAAGAGGGTGTACTGAAGAAAGGCACACGATGTGTGAGAGCGCATCCGGTGCCCGCGCATCCGTGGCGGCTTCTGAAGCAGCACGTGGTTCGCACTTCACACAGAGTATGGTGAAGTTTGCGACTGCGGGGCTTGCTTTGGGGGCCGCCACGGCGGCGTATGGGCGCTTCGTTGAATTGAATAATTTTCAGGTGCGCGAGGAAACTCTCGCGGTGCTTCCGGTGGGGTCGCCAAACTTTAGGATTCTGCATATCTCGGATATGCATATGATTCCTGGGCAGAGGGCGAAGACCGAGTTCATGCATTCGTTGGCGGGCCTGAGCCCAGATTTGGTGGTGAATACGGGCGATAACCTCTCGCATGTGGGCGGGCTTGACCCTCTCTTGGAGGCGCTTGACCCTCTCCTGGATTTTCCGGGGGTTTTCGTGCCTGGCTCGAACTGCTATTTTGCCCCGGTGCTGAAGAATCCTGCACGGTATCTGTGGCAAGCGCGCACGCCTCAGGAGATTGAGGAAGGGTCGCGTATGCCGCTTCCGATTGAGCGTATGCATAACGCTTTTGAGTCGCGAGGATGGACGGGGCTTATTAACCGGTACGACGGCATCACGCTGAGCGGGTTGCGCCTGGAATTTTCGGGGGTGGATGATCCGCACCTGCGTTACGATGCGCATCCGGGGTTCTCACCGCAGGCATTTGAGTCTTCGGATGTGCCGCGTATTCGTATGGGTGTTGCCCATGCACCGTATATGCGCACTCTACACAGATTTGTGCAGGACGGTGCCGAACTTATTTTTGCCGGTCACACGCACGGCGGGCAGGTGTGTCTGCCGGGCGGTCGTGCGCTCGTGAGTAACTGCGATTTGCCGCCTTCGCGTGCGAAGGGTGTGAGCTATCAGGGCGATGTTCCGGTGCAGGTTTCAGCGGGGCTGGGGACCTCACGGTTCGCACCGGTGCGACTCTTCTGCCCCCCGGAGGCGGTGCTCGTCACCCTCACGGCAAAGGACGGGTAGGTTTTCTTTCCCTTATATTCCGTGAGCAGGTGGTTTTTGGTTGAGCAGGTAGTATTTTCCTACCTGCTCGGTCAAATGCTACCTGCTCGCGTGTAGAGTAAATACCGGAAGGCTTTCTCTGCATCAGTATTTCTTACTACCGCATACCACATATTCCAGATACCTCTAGGTGCATACTCCGTCTACAATCTATACAAACCGAGACCTGGCTCTGTTACCCTCTAGCACTACAACTTTCGTTTGCAAACGAAAAATACTGTAAACTAGAGAAATCCTCAAGTATGTATGAGTTAGGAGGTAGCAGTCATGACTGCCCAGCACACTCGGACTTTTGCGGCTGAACCTCTGCAGGAACAGATTATTCCGTTATCAGAAGAGTTCGTCCAAAGCCTCACGGTTCAGGGGACTCTGCCGAATGGGCAAAAGGTTCAAGCCCCTGAACCTGTTGCCGACTTTGTTCGCGCACAATTTCAAGCGATTCTTGCTCACCATGATGTTTCCGTGCAGTTCAGCCCAGAAATTTTAACGACCAGCGAGGCAGCCGCAATCCTGGGACTGTCCCGCCCCACCCTTGCCAAGTGGGCTGATGAAGGACGGATACCTTCGCATAAAGCTGGCACTCACCGCCGGTTCAAACGCGAGGATGTTTTTGCTTTTCGCGAGCAGCGCCGTACCGAGAAGAAGCAAGCATTGCATGATCTCCTTGACTTTCAGAGTGCGCATCCTGAACTTGATGAGGGCTAGGCACAATTCGCCATGTTGTATAAGCTACGCCTGTCTCTATCTTCAACACAGGGCAAATAGATTTACATTCGGTACTACCCAGCAGGTTACACACATCCCATAACCCGCTCGCGTGTAGAGTAAATACCGGAAGGCACTCTTCCCTACTACTGCAATGCATTGGAAAGGCCCATGCGATATAACGACTACCAGCAACCTATCGGCGATGCCCTGCCCGACTACCGCGCGGGCGAGACTCCCAGCATTGATTGTTTACAGGGGCGCTACTGCCGCCTCGAAAAACTTGATGCAAAACGCCACGGCAACGACCTGTACGAGGTCTACGGCCCCGGTGCTCCCGAACAGAGTTTCACCTATTTGTCCTTGAACCCTGTTGCTGACCGGGCAGAGTTAGAGACCCTCCTCAAGCGCATGGAAGAATCCACGGATCCGTACTATCTGGCTGTGATAGATCAGGATGGGCGTGCGGTTGGCACTCTAGCACTCATGCGCATCAACCCCACGCACCGTGTTATCGAGGTGGGCAGCGTGACGTATGGCGAACGTCTAAAACGCACTCGCGCCGCCACGGAGGTGCAGTACCTGCTGGCGCAATACGTGTTTGAGACACTGCGCTATCGCCGCTACGAGTGGAAATGCGATGCACTGAATGAGCCTTCACGCCGAGCCGCCGAGCGCCTAGGCTTCACCTATGAGGGAACGTTCCGCCAAGCCATCGTATATAAAGACCGCAACCGCGATACGGCATGGTATTCAATGCTGGATACCGAATGGGAGCAGCGTAAACACCGGTTGCTGCAATGGCTGGATCCCAAGAATTTTGATGCGCACGGTCAGCAGCGCACCTCCTTGCGAGACATCGCTGTATAGCCGTTAGCCGAAAGGGGACTCTGAGGTATTGTCAGAGCCAAACGGCATAGATACCATGGTATTTTCTCAAGTCGAGCGGAAGGGAATACCATGAAAACCCTTGTGATTGTCACGCATCCTAATATCCATGATTCTATGGTCAGCAAAACCTGGGTTCACATGCTGCGCCAGCATCCGGATCGGTTTACCGTGCATGAGCTGTACAGCGAGTACCCTGACGGCGTGATTGATGTAGAGCGCGAGCAGGCTCTCGTGGAAGAGCACCAGAACATTGTGCTTCAGTTCCCGGTGTACTGGTTTAACTGCCCACCGCTTCTGAAACAGTGGTGCGACGAGGTGCTGACGTACGGGTGGGCCTACGGTTCGAAGGGCAAGGCGTTCGAGAATAAGAAACTCGGTATTGCCGTCTCGCTGGGAGCACCCGCCCCAGAGTACAGTGAGGAAGGTTCCGTCGGGTATACCGTCGCCGAAACCCTGCGTCCCTTCGAGCTGACAGCCAACTATATCAGCGCCGATTATCAGCCTCTCTTCGCGTTCCACACCATCGACACCTATGAGAGCTACGATGAAGCCGCTGCCCAGCAGGTGGCAGACAGCGCGGATGACTACCTGGCGCATCTGAACACCTATTACGCCTAGGCTATGGCCGCGCTGTCTCTCGCAAGCAGATAAAAGCTCGCGGGTTAGGGGAAGGGGAAACGTTAAGCTCACCGATAAGAACGGGATGCTCAGGGCAGAACCGCAGCGGGTGCATCTGGGGTGCCCCTCTATAATTAAGAGCACTAACGCTCACGTCATGTAGAAACGTTGAACCGCTAAGCAGGAGGAACCGAGCACGACCCGCACACACGCCCCCGGCACTTCTCGACGACGCAATCCCTTCCTGGAAACCGCCCCGGAACCTATTCCCGCACCCGTGAATTACGATGCGGGCGAGCGCGCGCCCCTCAAGTTCCTGCCGTATATTGCCCCGATTCGGTGGCGCTGGGCTATCGGTATGCTGGTTGCTATTGGCGCGGCGATTCTCGAAATTTCTATTCCGCAGATGCTTCGGTTCATTGTCGATGAGCTTGTGCAGAATACGACCGAGGCGGGCGTCTGGATTGGCGGCGGATTAGTACTTTTGATTGGTGTGGGGAACGCATCGTTGGCGTATTGGCGGCGGTGGCTGATCGTGGATCCTACCTCCACGCTTGAAATCCGCATGCGCATGAACTTTTTCGACCGGATTTTGCGGGCGCCGCTGAGCGTTCTTGACCGGTGGTCTTCCGGGCAGCTGCTCACCCGTTCCATGAGCGATTTGAGTACGATTCGCAGGTGGCTTTCGTTTGCGCTGGTGCAGATGACCTCGGTTGTGGTCATGTTCGTAACGGGCGGGTATTTTATGGTGACCGCATCCGCCCCGCTCGCGGTTATTTTTGTGGTGGCTATTCCGGTGCTGGTGCTGTCGCTCATCAGCTATGTGCGCAAATATGAGGCTTACACCCGTGAGATTCAGCGGCTTACCAGTGATCTTTCGACCCGTATTGAGGAGTCTGTGCGTGGTATTCGGGTGGTGAAAGCGCTGGGCCGCTCCCCCGAGCAAATTACCGAGTATACCCGCGATGCCGAACATTTGAATGAGGTGGAGCATCGCCGTGCCATGTTGGTGGCGCGCGTGGGGTTTTATCAGCGCGTGATTGTGGGGGCGGTGACGATGCTCGCCCTGCTGGTGGGCGCGCCGCAGGTAGCATCGGGTAGTCTTTCTTTGGGTGCGATGACCGCCTATTTTGCGGTGCTGACGGTGGTATTGGGGCATGTGCTCCGTTCAACCGCGCTGATGGCATCATATTTGAATTACCGGGTAGCGTTTGAGCGTCACGTTGAGGTGATGTCGGAACCCGGCGATGAACAGGTACGACTAGTTGAGGAGGAGACCGTGGCCTATCCTTCGGGTGGCGCAATTTCTGTGGCGTGTGAGGCGGTGAGCTTTAGCTATGCCGAGCAGGCAAGCGCTGTAGATTCTGACTCTGGTTCGGAAGCTCGCGCACACGAAGATTCCGCTGATACTCAGGCGCGCACGGCTGAGGTTCCTGATGAACATTCCGGGCAGGATGGGGCTTCAACGGATCACGCCGAGCAGAGCGGTTTAGGCGGTTTTCTGGCGAAGATTCTAGGTTTTGCCAAGGGTTCGCAGGATCACCGGGACAGCGCCGACCCTGCGCAGGAGCCAGATCCTGCGGCGTTCCCGGAGTTACAGGCTGATCTGCAGGAGCCAAGCCCCGAGCCTACAGAGCAGGAACGCGAGTTTGCGCGTGCACAGCAGAAGGCTGCAACCTCCAAAACTCCGTCGGTACTTCACGATATTACGTTTAAAGCTTTTGCGGGCGAGATTTTGGCACTCGTGGGGGCTACCGGCAGCGGAAAATCGACAATTCTCAACCTGATTCCGCGGTTCTATGAGCCCTCGTCGGGAAAGATTCTGCTGGGCGGTCATGATGCCGCCGATATGCCGCTGCCTGAGGTACGCGCGCAAATGGCCTCTGTTTTTGAGGAGGCCGTGCTGTTCTCGGGGTCGGTGCGTGAGAACATCCTGTTAGGGGTGCACGATCTTAGTTCTTCTGAGGAGGCGGATCAGCGTGTGCGCGCCGCCCTCACGATCGCAGCCTGCGATTTCGTGGATGACCTTCCCGAAGGGGTCAATACCATTATTGGCGAAGAGGGGTTGAGCCTCTCGGGCGGTCAGCGGCAGCGGCTTTCTTTGGCGCGTGCCCTGGCGGTTCGCCCGAGCGTGCTGCTGCTTGATGATCCGTTCTCGGCGCTGGATGTTCATACGGAAGAGAAGATTATTGAGGCGCTGCGCACCGGCCACGAAGGACTGGGCGGGGCTACCACTCTGTTGACCGCGCATCGTCCTTCAACGGTGGCGCTTGCCGACCGGGTGCTGCTGCTGGAGGGTGGCCGTATTACCGCCCAAGGCACCCACACCGAGCTTATGAAGCTGCCGCAGTACCGCCGCCTGATGAGTCTGCAGGACGAGGATTAATGCCCAAGCGTCTCGTGCCGAATTCCGACGAACGCACGAACCTGTCCCCCGAAGAACGGCGGCAGGCTCGGGAACGTTCGTACCGTCTACTGCGCGAGATTTTGCGCCCGCATCGGCTGTCCCTGGCGATTTCGGTGGCGGCGGTAATACTCGGGGCGATCGCATCCGCCGTGCAGCCTTGGTTGATTGCGCGCGTGCTCGATACCGCGATTGAACCGCTCACCCGCGGCGACAGCGCCCCGCTTATATTCTTTGTGGTGCTCTTTGGAGCGACCGTGCTCGCTAACGGCACCCTGACCTGGGTGAATGTGGTGTATACGGTGAGGGTTTCACTGGGTGTGCTGTTGAGTCTGCGCACGCGCGTATTCCAACATTCGCAATCGCTGAGCGTCTCGTTCCACGAGTCATATACGTCAGGCCGCGTAATTTCGCGGCTGACGAGCGATATTGATACGATCCGCACCTTCTTAGACAGTGGTATCAGTCAGCTTGCCACAACCCTGCTGGGGATTGCGTTCTCGGTAATCGCCATTTTCCTGTTGGATTGGCGCATCGGGCTGCTTCTGGTGGCTATGACGGTTCCCATCTGGCTGATAACCCACTGGTTCCGCACCCGCTCAGAGACCGCATTCCGTGCTATGCGTAACGAATCTGCCCAGCTGACAAGCCGTTTTGTTGAAACCTACACCGGTATTCGAGCCATCAAGGGTTTCGGTGCAGAGGCGGATGCGCGCGCATTGTACGCCCGCAACGCCGAACGGTACCGGGTTGCGGTCATGGATTCCATCAAACTCTTCGGCATCTACTCCCCCGTGCTGATTCTGCTGGGCAATATTTTTGTGGCGGCGGCGCTTGTGATTGGTGGGTATGCGGTGCTCGGCGGCACCATGCAGGTGGGCACCCTGCTTGCGCTCATTATTTACGCGAACCGGGTGTTTGAGCCGATTATGACGCTCTCCGAGTTTTATAACGTACTCCAGTCGGCGTTTTCGGCGTTGGAGGAGGTTTCCGGGTTCCTAGCCGAGAAACCGCAGATTCAAGACCCGCAGCATCCGGTAAGCTTGCCGCAGTCCCCCGCCGCGCCGATGAGCACCGAGAGTTCGGCAGAGGCAGCTCCGCTGGGTGAGATCGTTCTTGAGGATGCCGCGTTCGGTTACACTGCGGGTCAGCACGCGCTCATGCCTACGTCGCTGAGGATTACACCGGGACAGACGGTGGCACTCGTGGGTGAAACCGGTGCCGGAAAGTCTACGATTGCCAAATTAATTGCCCGTTTCTATGACGTTGATACCGGCAGGGTGCTTCTCGACGGCGTGGATGTGCGTTCCCTGACCGATCGGGAGCTGCGCCGAAACGTCGTTATGCTCACCCAGGAAGTTTTTCTGTTCTCAACCTCGATTGCCGAGAACATTCGTTTGGGCAACCCGCAGGCGACCGACGACCAGGTGCGCCGGGCGGCGCAGGCTGTCGGCGCGGATGAGTTTATTCAGACCCTCCCGCAGAGGTACGGCACGATGCTCGGGCGCGGCGGTGTGAACCTTTCGACTGGGCAGCGTCAGCTTGTGTCTTTTGCCCGCGTTTTCTTGGCAAATCCGCGGGTACTGATTTTGGATGAGGCTACCGCATCCTTGGATATTCCCAGCGAGCGTGCGGTGCAGCGTGCGCTCAATGCTCTGTTGGCGGGGCGTACCGCCGTGGTGATTGCACATCGTCTTTCGACCGTGCTGAGTGCGGACCGGGTGCTGGTTATTTCTGCAGGGTCTATTGTTGAGGATGGTTCACCGCAGGAGCTAATTGCCGCCGGTGGCGAGTTTGCCGCAATGTACACCTCGTGGGAGGATGCGCGGCAGGATTCAAACTCCCCCAGTGCCTAACTCTTACGCGCACGTTTACCTATTGTGATACGTGCACGAGAGCCCTAAACGTCATAGTTCTTACCTGTAACCGCCCAAGTAGACACGGCAAAGTTTTTTGTGGATGATAAAGGTGTCTTGCCGCTTCGTAGAGCGTGCAGATACTCATTCACTTAAACCCTTATAACCTCATGGAGGAAAATATGTCACGCAATGATGCGAGGAAGTTTCTGGCTCAGGGCACCGCTTCTGCACTCACTCTTGCTCTTGGCCTGACCTTTGCCGCTCAGCCTGCTTTTGCGGAAACTGCGAAGGCAGCGGATCCTGCGCCGAGCGCATCTGCAGCACCCAGCGCACCGGCAGCTGAGACGAACCCCGGGCTCTCGGTAGATCCGACTCCCGCGGCGCCTGTAGTCGCACCGGCTCCGAGTGACGGCCCGTCTCCGGAGGCATCCGCACCCGCGCCGAGCGAAAAGCCAGCGGCGGTAGTCTTCAAGGATGTTCCCCAGACCCACATGTTCTATCAGGAGATCACCTGGCTGGGACAGACCGGTATCTCGACGGGTTGGCCCGATGGCACATTCCGCCCGTCCCAGAATATTGAGCGCGCCGCAATTGCCGCATACTTCTACCGGATGGCTGGCTCACCCGATGTTGTTCTACCCAAGCAGTCGCCGTTCACCGACGTTGCTCCGAGCGATCCCTTCTACAAGGAGATCGTGTGGATGCACCAGCAGCACATCACGACCGGCTGGTCGGATGGCACGTTCCGCCCGCACGATTCCGTTACTCGTGAGGCTCTGGCGGCGTTCTTCTACCGTGCCGCCAATATGAACGACGATGCGGCACCGACTCAGGATCCCTTTAAGGATGTGACCTCGAAGAGCCCGTTCTACCGTGAAATCGCATGGTTTAAGGCTCAGAAGATCACGACCGGCTGGCCCGACGGCACTTTCCGTCCGCACGAGCCCGTTACTCGTGAAGCGACTGCCGCATTTGTGTTCCGCTTCGCCAAAATCTAAGCGGGTAATCTTGTACAGCCGCTGCGGGAAACGTTGAGCGTTTCTCTCCGGTGTTGCGTGTGCTTCCGCGCCTATGCTGTGTCACGCAGGATGTGGAAGCACACGCACAAGACACCGCGCTTAATCCCCTGGAAAATCAGGGTTTACAGGTTTTTGAGAGGGCTTATTCGTGTTGCTTTCCCCGGGTTCTTCGGCTATTATTGATGAGTTGCCTGCGGGTTGTCCGACAGGTTAACACCGGGATGTGGCGCAGCTTGGTAGCGCGCGTCGTTCGGGACGACGAGGTCGCAGGTTCAAATCCTGTCATCCCGACCAACTCTAAACCCCCTGAGAGTAATCTTCAGGGGGTTTTCTGTATATGCTTTCTGCTCGGGTCACCCACTGGGCCGAGTCAAATGTCTAAATATCCAATGTACGCAGCAAATCGCGCGGCGGAATCACGCCGTCCTCAATGTAAGCGCGGAAGATAGGCGCCGCCTGCTCACCCGTGAAAACCTCTTCAGGGTGCACTTGAACGGGCATACGGTTACCAACCCATGTGATGGTTGTCCACGCATCGGGGTCGGTCACGGGTTTGCGGGCCACCGTGTACTGTTCGTACGAGCCATCTTCGGCAGCCACCCTAATTTCCGTCATCGCATGCGTGGAACCGGCACACTGTATATAGTTGCCGTGCGCCACCGAATCCTGGGGAACGTCATCAACATGGTTCACGCCTTCAGGCAGAGCCCACACCACGAGGGCAAAGCGTTTGTCACCCTCCAAAAAGTCGGGATCAGTGAGGCGCTGCTCGGTATCGTCGGCGAAAGACTGCGGAGTCTGGGGGACATCGAATCCGTCATATTCAGTTTTTCCCACCACCCTGTGCGCAAAGTACGTCACGGACTTATTCCTCTCTCACGTGTTCTTCAGTAGGCACCAGAGTATCGAAGAGAAACCGTGCGTGCCAGCATATTCGTCACTTCGCCGGGCTATCCCCGCCCGCTCATGAGAGCGAGCGCCTATGCGCAGCACGCAGTGGCCCCACTGAGAACCTCGTTCTGACGCTGGAGTATCTGCGTGACAAGCATGCCCTGGACAGCGACACAAAATGCAGCAGTTTGAGCTGTCGTTGGTAGACCGCGTCTACTCGGCAGAGCAGGATTGAGCTGGAGGGTCTGGGGAGAACCCAGCATGTTGGCGACTTTAAAGTGATGGGTTGCGTCAGCTGCCGAGAATTCGGTGGGCGAGCACGCTCACCACTTCGTCAGGGTTGACAGTTTCATCCACGGGAACGGTGAGATGATCAAGAAGCAGTCCGTCGAGGGCGTAGTGGAAAAGCGTGATGTCCGCAGGCCGACCGGGTAGGCCCATCTTCTCGTTGAACTCGATATCGGCTTGAAGCCCTGCTCGCCGCCAGGTGGTGAGCACCTCCGCGACGCGCGGGCGGCGGGTGGCTTCGAGCCGCAGCTCGAAGAGCGCTATCGCAGCATCACGGTTGTCTGTCAGCCGGTGGACAATGTCGCGCAAGTACTCGGTGAATAGCTCAACGCCGGGAGGTCGCTGGGCAAGGTCAGCGTGGATGTCGGGGTCCGGCTGCAGACGTTCACTGATACGGAGCAGGATCGCATCGATGATTTCATCGCGCGAGGCAAAGTAGTTCGAGGCTGTACCTCTGGGTGCTTTCGCCTCGGCGTCGATCGCCCGATGCGTCAGACCGCGTGAGCCTTGTTGAGCGAGTACTCGTACAGCAGCGTCGGAGAGCAGTGTGCGTCGTTCAGCATTACGGACCATGTGATCATGCTATCGCATGTACTACTGATATCGTGGTAAAGTCATGTTAACCACGACAAAAGTAGTGATTGGAGATATGATGCGTGAACTGATTTACTACGTCGCCGTGTCTATCGATGGCTACATCGCCGCACCGGACGGCAGTTACGACGCCTTCCCCGTTGAAGGGGATCACATGGCTGTCTACTTGAGTGACTTCGCCGATGCGCTCCCCGCCCATGTACTCGCGGCGCTCGATATGCATCCGCCAGGTAATCGCTTCGACACGGTCATTCAAGGGCGAGCAAGTTATGACATTGCGCGGGCGGCCGGTATTGAACGACCCTATGCACACCTGAGCGAGTTCGTCGCAACACGCTCGGAGACAGCCCCGCCAGCTGGCGTGACATTCACCGCTGACGCGCTTGCGACTGTGCGTGAGCTGAAGCAGCAAGAGGGGCTTGCGATCTATCTCTGCGGTGGTGGAAATCTTGCAGGAGAGCTGCTGCCCGAGATCGACCGCCTCATTCTCAAACGCAATCCCGTCGTCCTTGGTGATGGTGTCCGGCTGTTCGGCAATGCTGGTACCGTCATACAGAACTTTGATCTGGTGAGTTGTCGAAGCTTTGAATCCGGCGTCGTGATGGAGGAATACGCCCGCACTATCCGACAGTAGTCCGTTACGCGCCTATCCGTTGCTGGGTTCGGGAACTTTCCAGCCGTTCGCGAATCCGGAAGTGGTTCGGAGAGGGAGGAGGTAGAATCATTCTGCTTCTTGCGATACAGGTTGCCGATGCAGCAAATCAGCCAGCGCAGTGAGACATCACGATCAGGAGTGGTGAGAATTGCTATTGGATCCGTGAGCCAGCGTGAATAGCCCACATTCCATGTGTCATTGGTTGCCCAGAAGCAGGCGTCGTTGATGTTTCGCCTGCGGGGAAAACTCACAAGTCCTTTGTTGCCTTGAACGTGAATCTCAGCCTCACGCAAGGCTGTGATCAACCTGCTAAGATAATCCGTCATGTCCTATCAAAGTTTTCATGCATTTACAGCTTTGGCGGTTGTGGCTGAAGTCTTGGGAAAGCAGATTTCTTGAGGGTCGTCCTTGTGACTTAATCTCGCGGAATACCGAGTTCGGGGATATGAAGATTCATGTCCCCGGAATCGTGCTCCAATTCTGGTGTTCTGCCGGGGTAGCGCCAGGCCTGGTATGTGAACTTCCCCATGACCGACCTACTGAAGAAGCCCAAGAAGGCACGCCGAAGCCGAGCATTCTAGAGCTGTGAGGCGAAAACGCCTGACTCATGACGCTTAGTGTGCGGGGTGCGCGGTGTTTCTCGGACCGGGGGAGTTTTTCTTCCCCGGAGTCGGCATGTTGACGCCTCCTCGTCGTAGCCACAGGACACCGGTAACCAGCACCATTAGCATGATGAACAGCCCGATCGCGAAACTGGTCACCATCCCCCAGTCGGTGGCACGGTGCACGACGTCGGCAAGAAGGCTGCGCCCGGCACCGGGAGCACTAGCCGTCGTACGCAGTCCCTGTCCTGAGCGCACGCTGCTGACAAGCTCCTGCGCACCCACCGGCCACTGATCACGCACCACGTGCTCGCTCGCGCCACCGAACCCCACGCCGGAGACAGCCACGCCGAGTACCACACCGATCTGCCTCATCGCAGCGGACAGCCCAGAGGCCGCACCTGCGTCATCACCCTCGAAGGAGGCAACCGCCAGCTCGTTGACTACGGTCCCGGCAGCGCCAACCGCAATGCCTGCCAGGATCAGACCCGGCAGGAGCGCCACCCAGGTCGATGAGCCGTACAACAGTACCCATGACATCAGCGCCGCGCACCCGACGACAAGGATCCCCAGCAGCCTGGCCGACGGCGCCCAGCGCCTATTACCGCCACGAAACAGCCACGCCCCCGCGATGGCACAGAGACTGAACGGGAGGAAGCAGAGTCCGGCCTGCAGGGGTGACAACAGGTAGATATTCTGCGCATACAGCGACAGCCAGGGCATCTGCCCCACCAGACCAGCCTGGACGGCAAAGCCGGTCAGGATACTCACCACATAGAGCCGGTCAGTCAGCAGGCGTCCCGGAACCATAGGTGAGTCCGAGCGCCGCTCGACGGCCATGAACAAACCCATCGCGGCCAGTCCGACGGCAACGCCACCAAGTGTGCGCGCACTGGTCCACCCCCATGCCGACCCCTCCAGCAGGACGACCGTCACGCCCCCGGCGGCAAGGACTGCCAGCAGCGTTCCGGGCCAGTCCATGTCTGAACCTCTGCGATCCGCGCCGTGATCCTTCACATACCACGACGCCAACCAGGACACCACCCCCACAGGGACGTTAATCCAAAAGATAGAGCGCCACCCGGCGACTAGGACCAGACCGCCGCCTGCCAGTGGCCCCACTGCGATAGCCACCCCTGAGATGAGCCCGTAAATCCCGGTAGCTCGTGCCCGCTCGCGTCCGGCGGCATAGCGATCAGAGATCATCGGCACGCCGACGCCCAAGAAGATCGCCCCACCGACCGCCTGAAGAGCCCGGAAAACGTTGAGTACGACCATCGAAGGGGCCAACGCGCACACGGCCGACCCCACCGTGAACAGGATCAGCCCCCATCGGAACAATCGCAGCCGCCCCAGACTTCCGCTCAAAGTCGCCGCTGACATCAGCAACGCTCCCAACGGCAACGTGTAAGCGTCCACTACCCACTGCAACTCACTCTGCGACCCACCAAGACTCTGCCCGATATCACCCAGTGCCACCGACACCACCGTGATATCCAGGACGTTCATGAAACTCACCGTGCAGACGAGCACAAGCGCTAGAACGCGGCTATCCCTTAAATCTGTAATTTCGCGACTACCGGACTCTACTGCAGTTCCCATATACCATCAACTCACTCGTCGTTCTCTCCAACGTCTAACCGACTGATTAGGTCCTCCAAACCTGTCCGGACAATCTTTCCAGAGACAGTCGTCGGCAAGCTGCCCGCCGGAACCACCCGCATATCAGCAACATACAAACCATATCTTTGCGCCACGCTACGCGCGATTCCGGATCGCAACATGCTGCCAACCTCATCATCACTGTCCCGAACAAGACCTGGAACACCCGTGCTATCGCCTATCTCAATCACCTCCTCCACGAAGCAATAGATAAGGTCCTCCGTATTTTGGAACACGACAAACCGCCGCCCACGCAGGATTGGCAAGTCCCTTCGCAAAGACTTCTCAATATCGTTCGGGAAATAGTTCTTCCCCCTCACAATCATCATATCTTTGATGCGCCCAGTCACATACAGCTGCCCCCCCCCAGCCTCAGCCTTCTCGGCTTTCTTCCTAGCCCGACGCTCCCACTTCTCCGCCTCCTTGTGATAAGCAGTCGCCTTGACCGCCATCCACTCCGGAACCCACTGCGGATCCCGAGGAAACTGATCCAACTCAAACGCAGCATCCTTTTCACTGCGAAGATGAGGCCCTATGATTGGTTCGCGCATCCAGCCACACTCCTGATGCAGCACCCCGTCAGCAGCCTCCATCCACAAGTGCGACCACAACCACGCACCCCACTTCGACGCGTCAAGCAGCCCCGTGCCATCGAGCAGATGCAGCGCGATGCCACCGACCGTACTGTCGAGGAACGTCACCGCCAACTCCAATCCTCGCGTGCCCTGACTCAAGACCGCGGCCCACGCTATGGCGGGTCGTCCCTGGACAGGTGACCGCAGCACCAGTGTGCTCGTAGATTCCGAACTCATAGGTGCATAGTCATATAGGTGTGTGGTAGACTATGTGATATGGAGTTGAAGCACGCGATCCTTGGGCTGCTGTCGATCCGTTCCGCAAGTGGTTACGACCTGGCACGTGCGTTCGCAAGTTCGGTAGCGCACTTCTGGCACGCCGACCGATCGCAGATCTATCGGACGCTGGATCGGCTGAGCGGGGCGGGGGCGATCACGACAGAGGTGGTGCGACAGGACGGCAAGCCCGACCGCAAGGTGCACTCCCTGACCGACGCCGGGCGCGCGGAGCTGACGGACTGGCTGTCGTCTCCGGTGGAGGAGGACCTTCCCAAGGAGCCGTTCCTCGCCCGGCTGTTCTTTGCCGCCCTGATCGGCCGGGAAGGGGTGGAGAGGATGCTTGATGAGCGGGAGCGTCAGATGAACGAGGCGTTGACCACGTTATCCTCGATCACGATCAGGTCCGATGACCTGATGGGGCTGTTGCAGACGGCGACCCTGCGCAATGGCTTGGTCCACGCCGAGGCCGAACGGGAGTGGCTGCGCGAGACACGCCAGCTGCTCGGACTCGCCGAGTCGACCGAGAACTCTCAGGAGTGACCGTGACTAGGAAGAGCCCTACCAGCACGTACTCGACCGAGCATGGCCCACGATCTGAGGAGTGAATGATGGATACCGCGACTCCGCCTCTGACTGTCGATGCCCGGCACCTGGTCAAGCGGTACAGGAGCAAGACGGCGGTCAACCCTGGACCACGGCATCCGCGCGCATGTGCTCGCAATGCAGAGGCTCGGCGAGAGGAAACCACATGACCGCCATCGCTCTTGTCGTCGCGCTCGCGCTGCTGGCGGCGCTCGCCATCATGCAGATCCTCGCCGCGTCGGGCCTTCCCTATGGTCGTTTCGTATGGGGCGGCCAGCACCGCGTTCTGCCGCGCGGGCTCCGCGTCGCCAGTGCGGCGTCGGTGCTGGTGTACGCGGGGTTGGCGGCCCTGCTGCTCAGCCGTGCGGGCGTTCTCCCGGCCGGAGACAGTACAGCGGTGATCGTCTTGACCTGGGTGGTGTTCGCGTTCTTCGCCGCGAGCGTGGCGCTCAACGCGATCTCGCGCAGCCCCGCCGAACGCTGGACGATGGCACCGACCAGCCTCCTGCTGACAGCAGCAACGCTCGTCATCGCCCTGGGCGGAGGGTAACGATGTGCTCGTAGTGGCCTCGCTGTATGGGGGTCCATCCAGATGAATCGAGGCGTTCGGTGTCTTGTGGGTCAAGGGCGCGTGTGGTCAGTCTGTGCGAACGAGGCTGAGGTCGTCGGGGTCTGGGCTGAAGATCTTCTCCTCGATCGGTGCATCGAACACTGCCGATAACCGCATGGCGGTCTTCAGAGTCGGCTCGTATCGACCGTTCTCTAGTGAGACGATCGTCTGCCGTGACACGTTGATACATTCGGCGAGGTCAGCTTGGCTCCAGCGACCCACCAAACTGATGACCACCATTACACTTAGTGCCGTATTGCTCTGCCAGATCCTTAGCGTGTTGGTTCACCCTTACCTCATTTTTTATCGTTGAGGCAGCGAGTGTCTTTCGGGCCTGTCCGCGCTGCGATGCGAGGACGAGATCTTCGGGACTGTAGCCACCGAGTCCAGGCCCTATCCCCGCCCGCTCATGAGGGCGAGCGCCATTTCGAGGGGACCACGCTGCTGAATTTTCTCCCACAGGGTGCACAGCATCATCGCCAGCACCCACCATACAAGCAAGAACCCGAACCAAAGCGCATAACTATAGACGCTCCCCTGCTGCGGGGCGCGATAACCTTCACCGGCGACCATCGTCACGAGCCGCCCGCCGCCGTAGAATGCCAGCCCCAGCATCACAATGGATGCGCTCAGCGACATTCGACCCAGCCGCGCGAACGGTTCCAGCACGCCTTTTCCGGCGCTGAGCCGCGCAAGTTCGCCCCAGGTGCAGATGGTTCCCACCACGCCTATGATGGTGAGTACGATCGGCCACGTGAGCGGTCCCAGTTGGGCATGCGGATACACCCACAGGTAGATGCTCACGGCAAGAGAACCCAGCGCCACCGGTGTGCCTAGGCGTGCGCCGAGTTTTTCGTACCCTCGCCACAGCACCATGCCCAAGCCCATAAGCCAAATGAGTTTGAACCCATCCTGAAACATGGTTCCCGCGCTTTCGTTCACGATTGCTGGGATTGCACGATGCAGCCAGTCGTCGGCAGTCCACCCGCCCACGCTCAGCCGTTCGTAAGTGAACGGCACGGCGGGGCTGGCAAGCACGGTCACAGCAAGCTGCACCCAGAACGGCATATATACCAGCCCGATGCTCAGCAGGGTCAGCACGGCCAGGGGCAGAAGCATATCGAAACGGATGGGGAAGTCTTTCCACCCGGAAAAAGCCTGATCCGCAAATGCGCTGTGTGGAAGTTGGGCGAGAACCCAGCCGAGCACGCAGAACGCCAGAAAACGCACGATACTGCTCGCAAAAAACTGCGGAAAAGCCACCTTGCGGGAGTATAAATATGCAGCCGCTCCCAGAATCACGGCGAACAGATTCAACGCCTGCGGAAGCACCTGTGAAAGCCAGCTCAAATGTTTGCCGGGCACCAGATTAAGGCTTACGCTCACAGGAATAAGCATGAGCAGAAGCGCAAAAGCGCGAGCGCTGTCTAACCCGGTATCTCGCCGGGTGTTGGTTTCCGGTAGCATGCGTCTCCTGCTCGCTCGTGCCTGTGGTGGTGCATTCTACGGTACCGTGTTCTGCGGGCGGTTTCTAGCGGCGCCTGATGCTGTGACGGTTCGTGTTGAGGGTATGCCGCATCACGTGATGTCAAAATGTTTTGCCCCAGCTCAGGGCGCAGATGTGCAGGGTGGGTGCAAGATACCAGATTGTTGTGTGCGGATTATCCGCTAACTTCGGAACGTCATGTGATACCTTAGGCAGCTAGAGTAAATTTCCTCGCCCGCTGTACTTACGCCCGACCTCCTTGAAGCAGCCTCCTATGTGAATAACCCGAAGTATCTAAGGTATGCTTTCTTCACTATGAACGTTCTGGATGTTTCTCAGCTTGCCCAGCCCCTCGCCGCCGCGCACACGCATATTCTTGCTGCGGGTCCGCACGAGGCGTCCGGGGTTGAGGGTACCGCGCAGTATGTCTCGATTTTCTGGGTGACCTTAGCGGCGCTGCTTTCGCCCATCATGTCGCGGCTGACGGGCAAGCGCATCCCTGATGTTGTGTTCCTGCTGATCTGCGGTGTGCTCATTGGTCCGAATGTGCTGGGGCTGGCATCCGGCAGCGACGGCGGCATTCCGCTGCTGAAAGAGCTGGGTTTAGGTATGCTCTTTCTGATTGCCGGGTTTGAGATTAATGTCGATTCGCTGCGTAACCGCCAGGGTAAAAGCGCAATCGCAACCTGGTTTATCTGTTTTGCGCTTGGCGTGCTGGGGGCGGCGCTCATCACCGGTTTCGCCAAGGGTTTTAACACCTATATTGCGGTGGGTATTGCGCTGAGTTCCACGGCTCTGGGCACGCTGCTGCCCATGCTCAAATCGCATGGTGCGGCGGGTACTCGGGTGGGTAATGCGGTGCTGGTGCACGGTGCCGTTGGCGAGCTTTTCCCGATTTTTGCGATGTCGTTGCTGCTCTCCTCGTATTCGCCGGGCTTGGCGATTCTGATTCTGCTGGGGTTCATGGCGATTGCTGTGGTGACGGCGATTATTCCGCATCGTCTTCTGCAGAAAGTGCCCGGTCTGCGCCAGATTATGGCGGTAGAAACTAACACAACC
The DNA here is from genome assembly GCF_001814205.1 of Rothia sp. HMSC036D11. Lineage (NCBI taxonomy): Bacteria > Bacillati > Actinomycetota > Actinomycetes > Micrococcales > Micrococcaceae > Rothia > Rothia sp. HMSC036D11. The sequence continues at coordinate 351,862 of NZ_KV815278.1, read as the reverse complement.
AGTCAGCTCGTGCTGCGTCTTGCTATGTTTCTGCTGGCTACCCTCATTATGTTTACGGCGCTTTTCGGGCTGGATGCGGTGCTCGGCGCCTTCGCTGCGGGTATTATTATGCGTTCGCTCACCCCGGTGGGCGCACTTCATATGATCACGGCACGGTTAGAGACGGTCGGGTTTACGTTCATGATTCCACTGTTTTTTGTGGTCAGCGGCATGGGGATTAACCCTTCTGTGGTGGCGTCTTCGCCTCTGCTGTTGGCGATGGTGGTTATTGGTATTCTGCTGGTGCGCGGAGTGCCGGTGTTTATCGCGGAGCGGTTCACGAACACGGGTTCGGGGCTGCAGTCGATGAGCGAGAAGGTTGAGTTAGCGCTGTATTCGGCGGCAGGTCTGCCTATTATTGTGGCGGTCACGAGTATCGCCACGAGTTCGGGGCTGCTGGAGAGCTCTACCGCATCGCTTCTGGTGACCGGCGGTGCTCTCACGGTTCTGCTGTTCCCGCTGTGGGCTGCAGCCATTAAGCGGGCTTTTAGGTCGCAGACGGCTGAGGCTGAGTCCGGCGTTTCTAAACGTGCCCAGATTGATGCGTTGAAGGCGCACCGCAACGCGACGGTGAAGCTCACAACCGGCATGATTCCGGCTGTGAAACCGACGAAAGAAACGCACAGTCCTCTGCGGGGCAATGACTCTTCGGGGTCCTCCAAAACCCAGAAACCGCCGGAGAACTAGCTGGTTCCCCGGGCTAAGGAAGCGTATTTAGGTGAGGGTTTTGAGGATAGCCCGCGCATGTTTTGCCGCTTGCGAAGATCCTTTAAAACCGCCTAACCACGCGGTCATCTCGAGGCTTAGCTGCGGGGAATCATTCGCGCCGTAAGCACGCACGTATTCCTGCGCATATACTCCCAGGAGCTTCCCCATCCCGTGCTGGGTGCGCTCACAATGCGGCAGCAGACCGCCTAAGAAACTCAAGGTAACGTGCGGGTCTATAGCCGCCATATCCTCGAAGGTATGCGCCCACCGGGTAAACATCAGCGCCGGAGCAGCCTGCGAAAACCCTGTAGTGGCGTCTTCGTAGGAGAGCCGACCGTCAAGGTTCTCCGCCAACAGCTCGGCGGCTCCCGCACGGTCTATATGATGCTTTGAAATAGCCAGCACAGCGAGCGCCTGCGCGGTGATGGAGTTCCACTGCCCCGGATGGTTCCTGAGGGTCTGGACCATATCATGCATATAGTGGTGCCCGTCTTCTTCGTCGAGAAAGACCCATCGTTCCAGCAGCCCTACCGCCATGGGCACTGTGGAGGAAGGGCAGAGGCGCGCCAGTTCTTCGCAGCTCGTTGCCGCATAGTGCAGGGTGAGCAGATGTTTTTCGTCCGGCGTGTGGTGTGGTTCTGCGGCAGGCAGGTGCACGGTGGGGCTCCACCACACGTTTTCGGGTTTGCCGTTGGGGCGTTTCGCCTCGCTTTCATGATAATCCCAACTCACTCGAATGCTCTCAAGAATATTGGGGACTTTCTCCGTACCTTTCCCGGAACGCATGTAATCAGGATGCGGGGCATCGTGGTCCGTGCCCTTGGCGGTTTGCTCGGTTTCAACTGGGGCTTTCAAGGCTGTATGCTGCGCGGTTCCCTCTTCTGTACGTTTCAGGAGCCCAGCATCCTCTAATTCCTGCCGTGCAACCGGGCTGAGGTTCTGCACATGCTGATACAGCGTTTCAGCCGCTTTGGCTTGATGCAGCAATTTTGCGGTTGCCACCTGCACCTGTGGATGCGCGTGGTTCAGCCCCACAACAGATGCTTCGGCAACCGGCGCATCGCCGACTGTACCGCGCAGAGACGCCAAGAGTTTGAGGATCGCCAGCGCATTCGCCTTGCTCGTTAGCAGCGCGGGGGCGCATCCATGAACGAACCGGTCGGCCTCAAGAAGCCCCGCCCGATGCACCGCCGAAAGCTGTTTGACCGCTAGGGTGACGGTCGTGCCCACCGGCGACCCCAGCAGGTTCACGAGCGTATCCTGCCGTTGAGCGGATTCTGCGGCGGTGGGTTTGAGCGCGGCATACATGCGGGAGAACCACCCGGCGCGGTAGGCGGCGAAGTCCCGCGCTAACGATGCCAGGCACGCATCCAGCAGATGTTCCCGGGGAATCAGCCCCTCGGCAGAAGCCTCAAGCAGTTCTCTCTGCCAGGTGTTTCTGAACGTATTTTTATCTACCGTCGTGAACGACCTTTCGGGGGTTCCCTCGACGGTGAACAGGTGCCACAGCAGCTCGTCACGAAATTGCTGGTCGTGGCGCAGCAGGCTCTGCCGAAGCGAAACGTTCAGATTCATAAGCGCCAGAAAATAGTCGTCGTCATGGTTCAGCTGCAGCCCATCGTAGAGCTCGGCTAACCGAAAGAACCCCTGATCACACCAGTGAGGTGCGGGACTGGCCATTCGTTCGATTTCCTCGCGGAACCCGCCCGCGCGCAGGCTGCCATAATTCTCGGCTTTGTACAGGGCATATACCTGTTCGGGACCTTTGTCCGCGAGAAGCTGGGGTAAGTCCTGGATAAATTTCTTATAGGAGGTGCGAAGATCCATATCATTGCTCATCTGCTGCTCCTGTAGGTTTGGCGCAAGGCGTTGCTCGTTCGGCGTTTATGGTTCATTGTAGGGATTTTCCCGCGTCGATGCGTTCGCTGCGGTCACGCCGTCCGAAGTTCGTGGTCTCCCTTCCCCAGACAGAAACCCGCACGATTATAGGGGGACGGAGCTACCTGCGAGATTCCGGGTTTTAGACGGTATATGACGTCCCGTGACGAGCATCTGTCAGATAGATATCCGTTATTTAGAAAAAATATATATACATGTTGCGTTGGGCATCCACCGGCTTTTGAGGCACATCAGCTGCATATATCCCTTATATGGGGGCTATAACACATCATTTTCGCGTGTATGCCACACATCTCATCAATATTTATTCACAGCTAACAGATATTTATTCATAAATATGGGTAATTTTATAATTCTACAGCCTTGCTTTCTGGGTGATTTGCGCTAGATTTGAGATACATCACAAAAACGTGCTGTACCACTCACATGGTTCTGTTGGACTGGATGCTCAGTCCCCTCATCTCGAAAGAATCCAAAGCTATGAAAAGGCTTCTCTCTGCCATTACCTGCCTTACTCTCCTGTGTTCAGCATGTTCAAGCGGACCTCACACAGGTGAACCTCAGGGTGACCCTACTGCCGGAAAAGATTTAAATTATTCAAAATTTTCAGATGTTAAAGCAACCTTTGATAACGAACATATGGAAATTATTCTTCCACTCAACAAATATATGATGTCTACACCAGAAGGGCTTATAACGCTCAGTGCAAATATTTACAATAACAATGACTGTTCAGTAGCGCGAGGAGTTCCAAGCGGCAGCACCGGAGATGGCGTTGAAATTAAACCACATTTTCAGTACGGAATTTGGAATAAAGACTACGTCTCCAAATACGGATACTCTATCGACCATGATGTAACAAAAATTCGTATAGTTACATTACTTCCCCACAAAGAATATTCGGAAGCCCAGATGGAAGTATATAGCGAATGCCAAAATACAATCCGTCAGCTGGGCGATTTCCCCGCTCGAATGCCCGAAGCCAACACCATCGTTGCTCAGGCTGATCTTGAAGCAGACTCCGCATGGATGCGCGATGAAGACGTCAAAAAATGGCACGGAGAATGGGAACAATGCCTCAAAGATAAAGGTATTTCTATTCCCAAAGACTACTACTGGGCACCAGAAGTTCCCGGCGATAAAGAAAAAGAAATTGAAGTCGCTCTCGCCGATCTAGACTGCAAAGACAGCACCGGATATTTCATGAAAACCATGAACCGCCGGGCGCAATATCAGGCCGCAGCCATCGAAAAGTACAAGCCGCAGCTTGATGAATACCGCAAAAACCTTGACGCCCAAATCGAAGAGGCTAAAAAAGTATTAGCCGATCACGGAGAGCCGCTACCCTCATGGTAAAAAATATGCCACACGTTTCTTTGGAGCGCATTCCCCGCTCGCGCATCCTCATTATTTTTATCTGCGCTAACCTGCTTTTTCTGGTTCTAGGTTTAATCGTGGGTAAAAATATGAGTACCGCACAGTCAGAGGCCCTTGCCAGCTCTCAAGAAAAACTCACCGTCACCACCAAAATCGAGAAACGTCAGGTAGGGCAGGCAACGGTACTTCAAGGGAAAGTGCAGCTGGGTAAAGCTGAGCCCTACTCCCCTGCTGTAGGGGCTGAACGTGCCGTGGTTACTCGCGTTGCGGTAGAACCCGGGCGCACTATTCACCCCGGTGACCTTGTGGCAACAATCTCTGATGTGCCCATTATTGCCATGCCCGATTCCATTCCTTTCTACCGCACCATCAAGAAAGACGATTCGGGGTCTGATGTGCTGGCGCTCCAACAGACCCTCACCAATTGGGGGTATGCCCCTGGTACAGACGGCACCTGGTCGGAACAAAGTATGAAGGCCTATCAGTCCTTCCTCTACAACTTAGGGGTTGCCAACGGCGATGTCGAAAGCATCGACTGGAAAACCTTTATGCTGGTGCCCTCTGCGGGGCGCACCGTCGAAACTATCGCAGCACAGGGTACGGTACTGGGGGAGAATCCGCTGTTGACTACACGGAACGGCTCTCCCACGATCGTGGCACGTGCAACCATTGATGTCACCCGTGATCTGCACGTGGGCAGCACCGCCGAAGCAAAATCCGCCGGTGGGGCCTCAGGAACGGCAACCGTCACCGCAATATCAGAGTTTAACGCCACCGGCGATATACCAGGTAAAGACGTGACCTTCACCGTGCCGGAAGGGTTCCAAGCGCCCGATGGTGCATCCGCAACTCTTGAGGTGAAAAGCAGCGGCGACCCCACACTAGCCGTACCTATTACAGCCCTGCGTGAGAAAAACGGTGAAGAGTATCTGCGCCTACACAGTGGAGAAGAAGTCACCGTGACCGTAGTACGCCAGGCTGAAGGCTGGGCGGCCATTAAAAGCGACCACGAGCTGCGGGAAGGAACCGACGTTGAAATCCCAACCCCGTAGCGCCGACTTGCCCTACGAAACCGAACATGAGGAATCCATCAACAACGAGCATGAGCCTATTCTTGAGCTCGTAGGCATATCCAAAACCTACACCAGGGCCGATACTCCCGTTCTGCATAACCTAGACCTGCGGGTGTACCCGGGCGATATGCTCGCAATTATCGGTCCTTCCGGGTCCGGTAAATCTACGCTCTTGAATGTGCTCGGCCTCTTAGATACCCCCACGCACGGCAGCTATTTTCTTCGTGGACGTGACATTACCCATGCACCGACCCGCGACCTGGACATTCTGCGCAGCCGACATCTCGGGTTCGTTTTTCAAGACGCACATCTGCTGCCCCACGAAAGCGTGATACGCAATGTTGCACTTCCCCTTCGGGTACAGGGAGTGGGTCTTCACGAACAACTACGCATTAGCGAAGAGACGCTCACCCAGTTGGGGCTGGAACACCGGCTCATGTATTCCGGAGGTGCGCTTTCCGGCGGTGAACGCCAACGGGTTGCTATAGCTCGTGCCCTGAGCACGCACCCAGATATTCTTCTTGCTGATGAGCCCACCGGAAACCTGGACCGTGTAACTACCGAGCGAGTCATGCAAGATTTCAAAAGGCTCAATGCGACGGGTACTACCATTGTTTTGATTACCCACGATGAAGATGTTGCCCGTCAGGCAAGCCGGTGTCTGCGCATGGTAGACGGCCATCTAGAAGAGGTGCACTTCGAGGACGCAGAATCAAGTACCGCCCCACAGCATAATATGTCTGAACGGCAGCAGAAAAAGCAGCCCTTGGAACGCAGCGGTGTTCGCGCCTGGTTCTCCTCCGTCTGGGATGCGGCGGCCGCCATGACAACACGGCTAGGACGCTCAGCTTTGCTCTGCACCGCCTATGCGCTCGCGGTCACCGGGCTGGTGGCATCCTCGGGGCTCTTGAACAGCACCGCTCATCAGGTCAGTGAACGCCTGGAAGCGGCGGCTCTCGACGAGGTTCGACTTTCACCCGTCTCCCAAGATTTTTCCTCCGAAGAAGCCGGGGAGGTTTCCCAAAAACTCACGGCGATTAACGGGGTTACCGCTGTCGGATACCGCACGAGCATCGCCGGTGATGTCTCAAAGTTCCCGCTTGACGTACCGGTTCCCATCAATAAAATAAGCGTGCTCACCTACGCTATCGACACGGGGTACCTGGAAGCGGCAGAGGCGGTCACCAAACCAGGCAACGCCCGCACCCTTTTTACCCGCGCGCATACGAATCAAGACCGCCCTTCGGCTCTCGTAGGAAAGCACGCAGCAGAACAGCTTGGGATTTCCGGTTCTGGTGCCGGCTCCATCGTGACACTCAAAGGGCGGGAGTATAGTGTAGTCGGCATTATTGAGGAAGCTCCCCGAGATGCTCTCCTGCTTAATGCTGTGGTACTTGATATGAAGAGCGCATCGTCATACCCGCAAAACGAGCACCTTTTTCTCATGCGCACTAAACCAGGCTACCCCGCGCCTGTTTCTGAGGTAGCGCCCTTAAGCGTGGATGCGGCGCATCCGGAAAATTACAAGGTTCAGACGGTCACAGACTTGAGGTCTTTGCATCGCGGGGTCTCGAACGATATTGCGACCCTCTCGCTTGTATCCTCCTGGGGTATTCTTCTGCTGGCGGCACTGAGCGCGGGCACAACTCTGTATTTAAGCGTGCAAACCAGGCGCGGCGAGATCGCGTTACGGCGTGCGGTGGGAGCGTCGAAAGCGGCAGTACGGCGCATGTTTCTGCTTGAAGGGCTCTTTATTGGGCTTGCGGGCGGTATTTTGGGGATTACGCTAGGCACGCTCCTAACCTTACTGATATGCCAACTCAATGGCTGGAAACCTATTCTGGAGGCGACTCCCCTATTCCTGGGGCTCGGCGCAGGTGGGATCTCCGGACTGGTATCTGCCATGGTTCCGGCTATTGTGGCCTCTCGCGCGCAACCCGCCGATGCAATCCGCACGGTCTAGAGTCAGGATTCTACCCCCAGATATTATTTCGGCGAGCAGATAACAATCCGCTATCTGCTCGCCGAAATAATATCTGCTCGCGCTCTAGGTGCGGGCGGGGAGATGCGCCCAACCGAGCCTCATCTGCTGCGTTCGCGTACATCGTGCCTACTCCGGTTCTCAGGGTGCCGACGAGTTGAGGTGTCTGAAACCATAAAATAAGAACATGTAATTTTGGTTTAATCGCTCTAAACCCACAAAAAGGGTATCCTAAATTTTCATACATATAACCTCTTAAATTCCATAATTTACCCGTCATGTAATCGTTACCCGGCAGCATTACTTAAGGTCATTAACACCCTCAAAAGTCCGTAATATTCGGTATTTTTACGACAAATTTTCGGCGTGTTACGACTCTTATCTTTTGCGAGTGACACTGTGTCAGCTAAGATGAAATAGATACGGCAGGGCTCCTCATAAATCCCACAGAATCCAATATCTCATGTGGGGTTGCAGGTTAGTCGAGACATGACTCTTCCGGGTAGTCCCGCGTTGACAGACGAGCTCTACAGGGACGGAGAACGATATGGATTCAACCTCTGAATAGCTCATTAGAGCATCTCAACTTTACGGCCTCACACACTAATTTCATACGCACACACAGTCATTCTAAGGAAGACAAATGCACCAAACACTCATGATGAGTGCCGGTGGTGTAGCACTAGACTTTCCTGCCTGGCTGCGCATCACCCACTTCATTAACTTTCTGATGATTGGACTTCTCATCCGATCCGGTTGGGAAGTTATTGCCTCACATCCGCGTTTTTACTGGAACAACCACTGCACCCCCGGGTCTGAGTGGCTCAAGTTCACGAAGGATAAGGTTTCAACCGTCCCTGGCGAATACACCGCCCGCGACGATCAACGAAGCCTCTCCCCTCTGATCTCGCTCCCCGGTAAGGCTCAGATTGGCTTGGGACGTGCTTGGCACGCTCTCACTACTGTCATCTGGATTGCTAATGGTCTGGTTTATGTGAGCCTACTCTTTATTACGGGTCAGTGGCGCCGTATTGTTCCTACCTCCTGGGATATTTTCCCCGAGGCATGGCAGTCCATCCAGATTTACGCGGGTTTCCAAATCCCCTCTATTGAGCATTTCCAACCCTACGATGCGCTTCAGAAGCTCATGTACTTCACCGTGGTTTTCATCGTGGCACCACTGATGATTGCCACCGGTCCTATCATGAGCCCCGCGTTCTGCGGTCGCTTCCCACGCTACGTGCGGTTGTTCCGTAACCGCCAGACCGCCCGCTCAATTCACTTCTTGGGCATGGCGTTCTACTGCGTCTTCACGATCATGCACGTGGCGCTGGTACTTATCGTTCACCCGCAGTACAACATTGCGCACATGATGCTCAATAAGAACTACAACGAGATTGATGCGGCACAGTTCGCCCAAGCAGTGACCATGCTGATCGTTGGTGTCGTCGTGGTTCTCGCGGTCTGGATCGGTGCTTCTTACTGGTCGCATCGTGACCTGCGCTTCGCTCAGACCTTCGTTTGGGGTCTGACCCAGCCGGTTCGCAACCTGTTCCTGGATCGCATCTCCTCGCGCCAGGTCAAGAAGCAGACCTTCACGGACGCCGATATTTCGCCGTTCCACTGGGTTAACACACGCCCGCCTACAGAGCGTGAAAGCACCGAATGGAACCGTCTGCGCGAACAGGACTTCGTGGATTATCGCCTGGAGCTGGGCGGTTTGGTGAAAGAGCCGAAGTCGCTAAGCATCGACGATTTGAAGTCCTTGGGCAAGGAAGTCAATATTACGATGCACACCTGCATGCAGGGGTGGACGGGCATCGCCAAATGGGAAGGCGTTCGCCTGCGTGATGTACTCGCCCTTGTCGAAAAGGACGATAACGCACGGTACGTTATGGTGACTTCCTTCGGGCACGTGGGTCACACCTACGATGGTCGCCCCACCGAACCCTACTACGAATGCTTGGATATCTCCATGGCAATGGAGGACGAAACCATTCTGGCTTGGGGTATGAACGATAAGCCCCTCCCAGATGTTTACGGTGGTCCCCTGCGCTTGCGTGCAGATTCCATGCACGGCTACAAGATGGTCAAGTGGGTTCAGAAAATTGAATGGATCAGCGATTACCGCGATGTTGGCGACGGTCAAGGCGGTAGCCGCGAAGATTCCGGTCTGCAGCACTTCGACGCTCGCGCGTAAAGTTCTGTAGCTTGTTCCTAGAAGCCCCTGCTGGGCACCGGGTTACTCTCCCGGATGCGCGGCAGGGGCTTCGCTGTGCCTGTGGCTGGGGGCGGCTGCGCTCCAGCTCGTGATGTGCGTGCTAGTGTGTGGCTGACTTTGCCTCTGCACGCTTGCCGTATATCTACCTCTGTGCTGTTCTCATGCTGCCCGGGTGGTGCGGTGGCATTGCATACGGGGTATGCAATGCAGCAGGCTTCTTCGGCTGCCTCTGCTTCCCCGCCTTCATTACCCTGCTCGCAATAGAGCTACCTACCACGTAAACCTATACTCCCCATGCGGTAAAGTAAATACACCAGCCATAATGCGTAGAAAGCGAGACCCGATGAGTTCCGTGCACCTGCCCACACGCAGAACCATTCTCACCCTCGGACTCAGTATTTCTGGGACGTTCACGTTAAGTTCGTGTGCCCGGCCAGAAGGTAGGACTTCTCAGTACGAGTATAGTGAGGTATATCCGACCCCTTCACAGACCTTTGAACAAAACCGTGGAGCAGACTACAGCGGCACCATACAGCTAGGAACATATGAAAAGCACGGGAAATACGTTCCTGGAACCCAAGAACACAAGGCGCAAAACGTTCCTAAACCTCTCCAACCCCATTACATCAATGAATACAGCAGCGACGGAATGTATGCTTTCCTCGCCTATTGGGTTGAGTCCGTCAACTATGCATATCTTACTGGTGACATTAAACCACTAAGCCAAGTCACCGATGCAACCGCGACTATTCCTTCAGCGGTTCTTGATCTATATCAGAAAAATACAGGATGGGTTATAGGACCACAACATATTTTTACCATCGAACTTTCAACACCAGGATCGCATGACGTTACCCTAGAATCACCTGACCGTATATGGCAAAGTATTATCAATATTTCCTCGGAGGCTCAAGTATACGACTCCACCAATAATTCCACGCAGTCTTTCCTGAAAGTTATTGACAGGGTAGAGAAGGAGGAAGTTAACGCCAGACTCAGGTATCTTGATGGTTACTGGAACCTCGTTAAAGAAGACGGGTCAATCAACCAGAGAAAACCACTTTAATATTTTTTTAGGACACGGTATAAATGCTGTGATATGCAGTATCTAACCGCCATTTACCCTCCACATACGCAATCTGCAGCTGCATCTCACCCGGTTGCAACCTTAGAATATCTGCTAAAGGACGACTCTCCTTCGTGTCCGTATAAAACACCAGGGCATCAGCATCTACTTTTAAACGAGCAGACCACGTAAACACCTTCGAATCCTCCAACGTTTCTGCAGGATGTGGTTCCAACAACTCACCTTTTAACGGTGACTGATCCTGACTAATCACCCACCCAGTCTCATCCTCATACAGCTTCACAATATCAGGACGAGCCGTCTTCAACTCAGGATCAATAACCTTCAAAGGCTCTACCTCCCCCGTAAGCAACAAATAATTCAGAGCAGAAACCCAGAGACCAACTGCACTGTAAATATTTGATACATAATAGTCCTGAAAAGTTTGATGAGGGCGCGGTATAGGTGTACTGACGGCAGGATGCTCTACAGTTCCTGCTTCGAACTTTCCCACAGTTTGATAATCACCAAACTTCACTACTCCAGAGTAGTCTTTACTATTCCAAAAAGGCTCCTCCGTAGACGAAGGAGAAGACGAAAAACCCTCAGTTCTAGAAGGAGCTGGCCTAGAAACAGCACATGCACTCAACACCGAGCCAGCAACAACACCCCAACCACCAGTAAACATTAATCGGCGAGATAATCTGCCCATCATACTCCCCTTCATCGCAGCAAAATCAGCCAGGCAACAACCCAAACCCTATACAATAGAGTAATACACTGACCAAAATGCCCAGAGAGCCAAACACCCATGAATTCCACACACCTGCCCACACGCCGTACTTTCCTTACTCTTGGGTTCGGCATAGGAACGCTCGCACTTGGCGCATGCGCGCCCACTACACGAAGCGCTCCTAAAGCAAGAGCCACATACCCTAAGCCGACGCAATCTTTCGATATTGGCAGTAAATATGACTACGATGGACCCGTTCGTCTTGATACCTACGAAAAACACGGTAAATTCATTCCAGCAACCACCGAACATCCGGCGCAAAACGTCCCTAAACCCCTCATGCCCGACTACATCAACGAATACAGCAACAATGGATTTTACGCTTCTATAGCTTATTGGGTAGAAGCAGTTAACTACGCGTACCTGACTGGAGATCTTAAACCTCTTAGCCAAATCACTGATGCTCGACTCACTCTTAATTCTGAAATTATCAAGCTCTACGAAGAAAAAACCGGATGGGTTATCGGGCCACAGCATCCCTGCAGCGTCGAATTTGAAACGGCAGGATCAAATAATAATCTAAATGATCCCTCGATCCGAGAATGGCAAAGTATTATACGAATATCTCCAGAAACCAAGGTTTATAACTCTACCACTGGAACAACTACACCATTTCTAGAATTTTCAGACCAAAAAGCTGAGAAAAAGTCCGCAATCGGCTTACGTTATTCAAATAATGAATGGTATTTCGTCAATGATGATGGTTCTAATATCGAGAAGAAAATATTCTAAAAATATCACGAAGCATGATAAAAAATTCATAATCCTATAGAACCAATCACTCGGTATAAGTAAAAAAATTTTAAACCAGTTAAAACCCTTTCTAAATTATAGCTCCTTCAGGTTTTCAGCCGAGATAGGTGAGAGTCCCCAAGGGTCGATGAGCCCTACGGATTTATTGCCGACCAGAGAATATCGCTCCCTAACCAGCCGGTACCGAAGCTAGAGCATTTATCGGTCAAAAACCACCTACTCACAGAGAGTACGCCGCGCACAATGAAAGGGGATAGGAACCACGTTAGGTTCCCATCCCCTTTCTATTGCGTCAGCGGTGCTCTAGGCTCAAACGCCTAGGCATACGCCTGCCGCACCTACTATTTGCCTTCGAGAATCACCACATCCAGGATGCGCGGCCCGTGCACACCCTCCACGCGAATCAGCTCAATATCGCTGGTTGCAGACGGCCCGGAAATCATGGTCACCGGGCGCTCATAGGTGATGCGTTCAATCGCCTCCGGCACCAGCTCCACAACCGTGGATTCCGGCACCACGCACACATGGTGGTCGGGTACCAGGGAAATCGCGCGGCGACCTTCCTGCGGGGTGGAGTTCAAGAAAATGGTGCCGGTCTCAGCGCACGATACGGTCGAGGAAGTGACCACCGCATCCACGGCATCAAGCTCGTGCACCGAAAGCGCGCCGGGTTCGAGAGTGCTCCCCGAATCGGTGACATGCACGCGGGTTGCGGTATCCTCTGGCAGCCATTCGGGATTCAGCCCGGTGGGAACCACATAGCGCGATTTCTCTCCTAGACGCTCAGCAATAACCTCGGCGATATTCGACTCGGTCGCATTAAAGACGTTCGCCTTATAGTCGATCAGACGATCCACCAGCATCTCAATAGTCTGCTCGCGGTTCAGTTCGCTCACGCGGCGGTAGTTACGCACGGGGGTTGGTGCCTCGGGGGCATCCGACAGGGACTCACGAATACGTGTGAGGATATCTTCCTTCGCAGAGGACATTATGCGTTCTCCTTACCTTCACGAGCCGCCTGAGCTTCGGCCGCAGCCTGTGCGTTCGCTGCAGCTTCTGCAGCCTTACCCTTATTCGCTTCGATGAGAGCGGAAATATCCACGCGCTCGGCGCTGTCGCGAGCGGGTGCGCCAGACTTTTCCTTCTTCCACCAGTTGCGGAACGATTCTTTGGGAGGCTCAGGAATATCGCGGTAGTCCGTCCAGCCGCCGATAATTCCGGGCACCTTCGTAATCTTATGTTTCTTGCCGCTAATCAGACGGGACATCGGCAGACCGCGTTCGGCGACCGCCATCATCTTGCCCGAGGAGAACAGCTTCTTAGCACCGTACATCATGGCGTCCATCTGGGTGGGCGCGTGTTTCTTCGCGTGCTTCGCCTCAACATCCTTACCGCGCAAATGCACCAATACCTCGGGGAAGTTGATCTTCACGGGGCACACTTCGTAGCAGGCACCGCATAGCGAAGATGCGTATGGCAGCGAGTTATTGTGCGCCGCTTCAATACCGGAAAGCTGGGGCGAAAGGATTGCACCAATCGGACCGGGGTAGGTGGAACCGTAGGCGTGACCACCGGCGCGCTCGTATACGGGGCACACGTTCATGCAGGCGGAGCAGCGGATGCAGCGCAGCGCCTGGCGACCCAGTTCATCGGCCAGCACGGCGGTACGGCCATTATCGATGAGGATCACGTGCAGGTTCTGCGGACCGTCACCGGGGGTTACGCCCGTCCACATGGAGGTGTAAGGGTTCATGCGCTCACCGGTGGAGGAACGCGGCAAAAGCTGCAGGAATGCCTCATAGTCCTGGAAGGTGGGCAGCAGCTTCTCAATACCCATGAACGAGATGAGGGTATCGGGCAGGGTCAGGCACATACGACCGTTGCCTTCGGATTCCACGATGGTCATGGTGCCGGTTTCAGCGATACCGAAGTTCACGCCCGAAACGGCAACCTTAGTCGAGAGGAATTTCTCGCGCAGACGGTTACGCGAAGCCTCCGCAAGCTCGGCGGGTTCATCGGTAATATCCGGGTTAATGCCTTCAATCTTTTTAAGGAAGATATCGCGGATTTCGCGGCGGTTACGGTGAATTGCCGGAACCAGAATGTGCGAGGGGCGGTCTTCGCCGAGCTGCACAATTTCTTCCGCAAGGTCGGTCTCAATGGCGTTAATACCGTTCTCTTCCAAGAACTCGTTCAGACCGGTCTCGGCAGTTGCCATGGACTTGATCTTGATAATCTCGTCCACACCCTGTTCGCGAATCAGATCGAGAGCGATCTGGTTTGCCTCGTGAGCATCGCGTGCCCAGTGCACGTGGCCGCCACGCGCGGTAAAGTTGCGCTCGAACTGTTCCAGCATTTGGGGCAGGTTGAAGAGCACATAGTTCTTCACCATTTCGCCGGTGTTGCGCAGCTCCTGCCAGTCGGGCAGCTCGCTGGTAACGCGGGCACGTTTATTGCGAATAGCGTGGGTCACGAAACGCAGGTTATTGCGCAGCTGGTCATTCTTCAGCTCACGCTTGGCGTATTCGGGGAACGGTTCGTTCTCAAAGATATTGCCTTCGCCGTAGTGCACGATCTTCGGCATACCCAGGGGGATTGCGGTGGAAGTCATCATCAACCTACTTTCTATGCGAAGGCGAGTTCTACGTTGCCGTCAATCTTCAGCGGATTCTCCTTGGTGGAGGCGAGGATTTCGGCAAAATGGACGGTCTTAACAGAGGATCCGCGACGTGAGAGTGCACCGCCGATATTCATCAGGCAGGAGCAGTCGCCGCCGGTGCATACGGATGCGCCGGTCTTCTCAACGTTGGTTGCTTTGTCTTCAACCATCGCCCCGGAAACATCGGCATTCTTGAACGAGAAGGTTCCGCCGAAGCCGCAGCACTGGTCGAGACCCTCAATTTCGGTGTACTTAATGCCTTCAACGGTGCGCACAAGATCTGACTGACGAGAGCCAAGATGCAGCAGGCGCATACCGTGGCATGAGCTGTGGTAGGTCACGTGCTCGGGGAAGTAAGAACCAAGCTGCTCGGCGGCGTTGGTGATACCCAGAACGTCAATGAGAAGCTGGGAAAGTTCAAAGGTACGTGCAGCAATCTGCTCTGCCCGCACGGCAAGATCTTCGTCGCCCTGATGACGAGCGATCATGGGCTGCTGGTGCCCCAGGGATGCCACGCAGGAACCTGAAGGTGCCACGGCAACATCCCAATCCCACGCCTCAAAAGACTCGACGTGGTTTTTTACGACGGGGTAAGCATCATCAAAGTACCCGGAATTGACATGCATTTGGGAACAGCAGGTCTGCCCGGGAGGATAAACAACCTCATGCCCCAAGCGTTCTAGAATCTCGACGGTCGCGCGTGCTACGCGGGGATACATGCCATCAACAATGCACGTGGAGAAAAGCGCAATACGCATGTTATCCGTCCTTTCTGGTTTCGAGTCTCTACAGAACCGCTGATGTGGGATGCGGTATGCGCTCCGGGACGCAAATTCCTGTGCCGAATTTACGTAACGCGGGTTTTCAACGCGCCAGGATCATGACTGACCAGGTTCTCTCAGGAACCCGCCGGTGTTTACGGGGACCGGTCATATCGGTGTAGAAACGTATTCGTAGACTTTCTTCGTTGATCTTCATTTAACACCAGGTTCGGAGCATTCCTTTAATTGAAATAACGAACATTTTTCTCACCAAATTGAGTTTTAAGGATTCCCTTAGTTTCAGGTAGTAAAGCATACTTTAGGTCATAGCAACCCCAATGTTTCGAGATACCTTAAACAGACATTCCGGCGGGTGCATATGCAGCATCCGCGAGCTGATGCGGAACTGACCGAATTCTCTGCATAATTTCCCGCAAATATGCATATCTTACCTATGCAATCCCTTGCAATATCGGGTGGCACAACCCAGGAACATCTCGAAAAAATGCAGTGCGCAAAATCTCTATGCGCAGAGCTGAAATTTAATGCCAGAAGTTGGAACAACCCATTTTTGATGCCCAGAACGCAAATATCACCCCTCTTCCCCGCCATCGTGCGGAAAACACACCTGCACTCTATAAGTTGTATCTCAAAGCACCCTTCGGGTAGGCTTCACATGAAGCTAATGGTCAGACCACATCCCAGAAGGGTGCCATAGTCGCCACGAAATCCGTGGAGTTTTGATTGGTCTGACCACATCACATTGAACCGAACCAAAGGAGTTCCAGTGAATACATTCTTCGCTGAACCCAACGCAGTCGGGGGAAGCCTTGGGCTAAGCGCGCTCGTGGCAACCATACCGCTGCTGACCTTCTTCATCATGCTACTCGTCGTCAAGGCACGCGCGCACTGGTCGGCGCTGGTGGCACTTGCCGCATCTATCCTGGTGGCAAGCCTCGGCTTTACGATGCCCTTCGATTTGGCAGGACTCAGTGCGGTGCGCGGCGCTATCTACGGTTTGGTCATCTGCTGGGTGATCCTCGGCGCTATCTGGTTCTACCAGGTCACCGTGCTTGCCGGACGCTTTGAAGACCTACGCCGTACCTTCGACCGTCTGGGCGGCGGCGATTTGCGCATCCAGGCGATTCTGATTGCCTTCTGCTTCGGTGGTCTGCTTGAAGCTCTCGCAGGGTTCGGTGCTCCCGTGGCAATTACCGCGACCATGATTCTTGCTCTCGGTGTGAAGCCGCTCAAAGCAGCTATTACCGTGCTTCTTGCTAACACCGCTCCTGTGGCTTTCGGCGCCGTCGCCGTCCCGATTGTGACCGCAGGCGATGTTGGTGGCAAAGACCCGCACGTTATTGCAACTATCGTTGGTCACCAGGCACCGTTCCTGGCAATGTTCGTGCCCGTCATTCTGCTCTTCATCCTCGACGGCATGAAGGGTGTTAAAGATGCATGGCTCCCCGCCTTCGTCATCGGCATTTCCTTCGGTATTGCACAGTGGATCACCGCAGCAACCCCCGCATACAACCTCACCGACGTGGTGGCATGTATCGTCTCAATGGGTGCCGCAGTGCTCTTCCTGCGCTTCTGGAAACCGCGCGGCGTAGAAGGCGTGCGTGAGCGTTACGGCCTGCCTTCACAGGTCGAAGAGAAAGAAGCGCTGCCCGCCGTGCGCGTGTGGATGGCTCTTCTTCCCTACCTGATCGTGGTTGTTATCTTCGGTCTCGTGAACCTCAGTGCAGAGTTGAAGGCATGGCTGAAAACCGTGGCTATCAAAATCGATATTCCCGCGCTTAGCTCCCGCTTGGTCACCAAAGACGGCACAAAAGTTAAGGATGCTGTTTACTCCTTCACCTGGCTCTCGAACCCCGGTACCCTGCTGATTATTTCGGGTCTGATCGTGGGTGTTATCTACTTCCTCTTCAACGAGAAGGGCCGCTACGGGTTCAAGTTCCCCGCTTTGTTCACCGAATTCGGTTCGGTCGTCTACCGTATGCGCTGGTCAATTCTGACCATTGCATCGGTGCTGGCACTGGCATACGTCATGAACTTCTCGGGTCAGACCGTTGCCATGGGTACCTTCCTGGCAGGACTCGGCCCCGTATACGCTATCCTGGCACCCGCACTGGGCTGGATCGGTACCGCAGTGACCGGCTCGGACACCAGCGCCAACGCACTGTTCTCGAAGCTGCAGGTCTCTGCCGCCGAGAACCTGCACCAGGCCGGTATTTCTGGGGCAACCCCCGAACTGCTGCTGGCCGCTAACACCACCGGTGGCGTGGTCGGTAAGATGATCTCCCCGCAGTCCTTGGCTATCGCGGCAACCTCCGTGGATATGGAAGGTAAGGAATCCGACATTCTCAAGGCCGTGGTTCCCTGGTCGTTCGCCATGCTGGTGGTGGTTTGTATTCTGGTCTTCCTGCAGACCAACGTGCTCTCGTTCCTGATTCCCTAACCGGTACGCTGCACATACAAACGCATAAACCACGATGGGGCGGTGTACTTCACGGTACGCCGCCCCGCGCGTTTCTCTCACTATTCCTCACAGGCCCAGGCACTCTCCCACCCCACCTGAGCCGCCTCAAACGCACACACGGCGGGTTATTCTCACCCGCATCTTGAGACTTATTAGGATGGGAACACCTCATGACTCACCTGACAGACTCGACATCCCGCATACAGGAACGCAGCTACAGCATCATTCTTGAAACCTTCGAGCGGCGGCTGCGCCTGGGCGAGCTGCGTGTCGGTGATAAGCTGCCTTCTGAGCGTGCGCTGGCCGAAAAGCACGGAATTTCTCGGCCCTCGGTGCGCGAGGCCCTGCGTATTCTCAACGCGCTGGGGCTGATTCGCTCCAGTAGCGGATCGGGGCCGAAATCGGGCGCTATCGTCATCTCGGAGCCCTCCGATACCCTCAGCTGGGCACTGCGCATGCACATTGCAACCCGCAACCTGCCGGTCAAAGATGTGGTCTCTACACGTTTGCTTCTGGAGGGACCGGCTGCACGTGCCGCCGCAAATGCCCCCGATTCCCCCGAACGCGATCTGGCGCTGGAAAATGCCCGCGAGCATCTGCGTGAGATGGATCTGCCGCAGGTCTCGAACGAGCGTTTCCATTTCTGCGATACCCGCTTTCACTACGAACTTTCAAAGCTGGGCGGAAACATTGTGCTCGATACAGTGATCGATTCACTGCACATGGCGACTATCAGCTACGTGCAGGAGGCGGTGCCGCTGCTGCGCGATTGGGATTCCGTCAAGCAGACGCTTCAAGACCAGCACCGGGGCATTTACGAGGCGATCTCCACCCGCGACGAAGACGCCGCCTATGAGCGGGTGTGCGAACACATCAAATGGTTCTATTCGCTCTCAGACCGTGCCCGCGACCAACAGCGGGAACGGCAGGCTCAGGTGATAGATGCGGATGCGCTGCCGCATCAGGTGGTGCTGCATAAGGAACATCTGGCGTAGAAAATTCCCGCGAGCAGATAATATTTTGACGAGCAGATAACGGGTTGATATCTGCTCGTCAAAATATTATCTGCTCGCGTATTTAGCCTATCTAGAACTTCGTGCCGGTCAGCCTCTCGTAGGCTTCAACATAGCGGGCGCGGGTCTTCTCGACCACATCCTTGGGCAGATGAGGCACATTATCCGAACCGTCCCAGCCCGATTCCGGCGAGCGCAGCCAGTCGCGCACAAACTGCTTATCAAAGCTCGGCTGGGATTTTCCGGGTTCGTACTCACTCGCATCCCAGAATCGTGAGGAGTCGGGGGTGAGCAATTCGTCGCCAAGGGTGATTTCGCCGCGGTAAGAGTCGGTTCCGAATTCGACTTTGGTGTCAGCCAAAATAATGCCCTGCTCGCGGGCGATTTTTTCGGCGGTGCTGTAGAGTTCGAGTGAGAGTTCTTCTAGACGGTTACCGATTGCGTGCCCTACTTCGGCGTAGAGTTCTTCGCGGGTTACCGGTTCATCGTGCTGGCCTACTTCGGCTTTGCCGGTCGGTGTAAAAATTGGGGTTTCGAGACGTGACCCATCCACAAGCCCCGCAGGGAGTTCGATGCCCGCTATGCTGCCGGTGTCGCGGTAACTTGTGAGCCCCGAACCCGTTAGATAGCCGCGCACAATGCACTCGACCGGGAACATATTGAGCGATTTGCATATCATGGCGCGCCCCGCGACTGATTCGGGCACATCGGTTGAAATCACATGGTTTGGGATATGCGAAAGTTGTTGAAACCACCACAGCGACATTTGGGTGAGGATTTTGCCTTTATCGGGGATTTCGGTGGGAAGAATTTTATCGAAGGCGCTAATGCGGTCAGAGGCGACGACCATGACGGATCCTGCGCGGATTTCAGCATCATCACTGACGATTAGCCCGGCGGCGTCATAGCGGCTTTCTTCGGGAACGTACAGGTCGCGTACTTTACCTGAGTAGACGTGCGTCCACCCCGGAATCATGGGTGGGTTGTTGCGGGAATTCATGGGGAGTTCTCCTGTGGGGCGAATGTGCGCGGCGTGTTTACCTATTCTTTACCTTACCGGACAATGCCCGCATCCCGCGATATGTGAATCTGAATGCGGCCGCAACGCCGTATTCTCGGGGTTGGCTGTTAAGTTCTGTTACTTGGTGCCCCGCCTGGGATACACCGCGAGCAGGTGGTTTTCGGTCGAACCGGTAAGAAAATCCTACCTGTTCGACCAAAAACGACCTGCTCGCGGGAATAGAGAATAGCGGTTAGTCGCGGAGTTCGGGCACGGTAATCGCCCCCTGCACCGCTTTGAGAGCGATATCGGTGCGATATTGTGCGCCTTCCCAAGTAATAGCATGTACCCCCTCGTAGGCGGCATCGCGAGCCTGGGCGAGGGTATCACCAAGCGCGACGACGGCGAGCACGCGACCGCCCGCCGTCACAATCTCTTCGCCCGCGACAGCAGTTCCGGCATGCACCACATGCACATCGGGCATAGCGGATGCGCTCTCAAGCCCCGCAATCGCATCGCCCTTACGCGGGGTTCCCGGGTAGTTTTCTGCCGCCATGACCACGTCTACGGCGGTGCGGGGATCCCATTCCAGGCGGGTGTCTTCGGCGATCTCGCTGCGGGATGCCGCAAGGAGCAGCTGCCCGAGCGGGGTGCGCAGGCGTGCCAGCACCGCCTGAGTTTCGGGGTCGCCAAAGCGAGCGTTGAATTCGATGACGCGCACGCCGCGGCTGGTAACGGCGAGTCCGCAGAAGAGCACACCTACGAACGGGGTGCCGCGTTCTGCCATGCGAGCGATGGTGGGGCGGGCGATCTTTTCGATCACTTCGTCCACAAATCCTTCGGGCAGCCAGTCAAGCGGGGTGTAGGCGCCCATCCCGCCGGTGTTTGGGCCTTCATCGTTGTCAAAGATGCGCTTGAAATCCTGCGCAGGAGACAGCGGGAGCACGTTCTTTCCGTCGCTGATGACGAAGAGCGACACCTCGGGGCCGTCCAAGAATTCTTCGATCACCACGGAACCACCGGCGGCAAAACAGGCGTTCGCATGCTCTAGGGCGGCATCCCGGTTCTCGGTGACAACCACACCTTTACCCGCGGCGAGCCCGTCGTCTTTCACCACGTAGGGGGCGCCGAATTCGTCAAGGGCTTGCGCCGCTTCGGCTTCGGTTGTGGCGACGAAGGCGCGGGCGGTCGGTACGTTTGCCTCCTCCATCACCTGCTTGGCGAATGCCTTAGACCCCTCAAGCTGTGCCGCAACCGCAGAGGGTCCGAAGACCGCGAAGCCCGCCTCGCGCAGAGCATCAGAAACACCGGCGACCAGAGGTGCCTCAGGGCCGATAACTACCAGGTCTGCGGCGAGCTCACGGGCAAGCGCGACAGCCTGCTCGGGGTTATTGGCGTCGATGGCGTGTACCGGAACGTCCTGAGCGATGCCCGCATTACCGGGTGCGCTGTGAACTTCGGTCACCTGTGGATCGCGCGCAAGCGCACGGATAATTGCGTGTTCGCGGCCGCCGGGGCCCAGTACCAAAACCTTCATGTACATAAGGGTACCGTGTCGGATGCGGCACGGGCGGGGTTTGTAACAACCCATTACTGTGCTTTACCCAGTGACCCTCTGCCCCCGTAACGTTTTTACCGTGTAACGTTTTGCCCACCGAATGGTGTCTTGAACCGTTCAGCTGTTTTCCACGTTTTGTGGTTCTCCCCGCGTTCGTAGGTTAGCTACTCCAAGAAGCGCGGTAGCAGACCTCACCCACAAATGCCTCATATGCTTTCTGCTCTGCGGAAGGGAAGATGAAAATATAGGTTTTCTCGCGGCCTTTAATGCGTGCCTGGATTTTCAGTGCCGGTCCGTGCCGCAGATTACCAAATATCAAACCGGTACCAGGTGTTAAACGCAACCCGATGCCTACAGTTTCATGCACCACATCGTATTCGGGGAGTACTTGAATTTCTGTAACCTCGTCCCAAGCAATACGCCGCCGAAATAGTGGCATGTACAGCAGAATAAAGCCTTCATGAGTAACAAGTAATCGTTGGTATGCATTCGCTAGCGAAGCTGTGATAACGGTAATCAGCAAGGCGATCATGACGAGGCCATATTGCCTAGGGTTCAGCCACGAAACCATGACCACAGGTATCAGAGCGATACCGGTGATCAGAAGCCGAAACTTCGGCGACAAGTATATTTTGGGATATTTACCCACGGTGGACGGGCCGTTTAGAGTGAGGGTTGTCCCCAAGGGCTGCAGGGTCTTCGGACATGATGCCTCCGCCGCGTTTTACTGTTCTACCAGTGTACCGGGAGCGTCCTCTCAGGCAGCCACAAACGCCACGTATTTTGCGTTATTTCAAAGGCGGGAGTAGGCTAAATTGTCTTGTGAATACGGTCTGCTCTACTGGCCGGGCGCATCGCAGGGCGTATTACACAGACGAAAGGACCCTCATGAGCGCGCAAAATTCCAGCACTCAGACCCCTGCCCAAGATACGCACAGCGAATCCGATATTCACGCCAGATTATTCCCGATCCTGGCGCGTGTAGCATCCGTAACTGCGGTGCTCATGTACGTCTTTTACTTCCCGCAAATTATCGGCAATATCAACGGCCATAAGGGCGACTGGATTCAGCCGCTCGTTGCCGGCATTAACTGCACACTGTGGGTGGCATACGGCTTGTGGCGCGAGAAGAAAGACTGGCCCATTGTGATTGCGAATGCGCCCGGCATTATTTTTGGCGGTACGGCAGCCATCACCGCGCTCATGTGATTTTATCCGCTAGAATTTCTATTTTTAGCACTATTATTGTGGGTATATGACTTCTCCTCAGCTTTCCCTCACAGACGCCGAACTCGTATTTCAGACTCGTAACGATCTGATCGAGACGACCCACCACGGTATTGTGGTGGTGCTCTCCCCCGAAGGCACCACCGATCTTGCCCTCGGAGACATGAGCCAGCCATTCTTTGCCCGCTCGGCACTCAAGCCACTGCAGGCTATCGGCACGCTCAAATCGGGGGCGCCGCTGCGTGGCGCGCAGGTAGCGATCGCGTGCGGGTCGCATCAGGGAACGTTCGAGCAGATGCGCGCGGTTCAAGACGTGCTTCAGGGTGCCGGTGTTGATGCGACCGCCCTGCTCTGCCCCACCGCCTACCCCACTGATGCGCACGCGCACGAACAGATGGTACGCGCGGATTTGGCGAAGACTCCGCTTGCGCATCCGTGTTCGGGTAAGCATGCCGGGTTTCTGTGGGCGTGTGCCGCGCAGCTGGACCGCTCGGTTGTAGACCCGGAGTCGCGCCAGTGGACAATGAAGGATTACTGCGACCCTGAGCATCCACTGCAGCGCATGATTGCTGAGGAAATCGCGAGTTTTACGGGCGAGCCTGTGGGCACATCGGGTATTGACGGATGCGGTGCCCCCGTCGCGGCGGTCTCAGCTCTGGGTTTGGCGCGTGCCTATTCGACGCTCGGTGCGGCGATTCGTAATATGGATGCGGATGCGCGCGCCTCAACCGTGGCGACCGCAATGGTTGATTACCCCGAGTTGATCCAGGCCCCGGGCATGCCCGATACGGTGTTGAGTGAGCAGCTGGATGCGGTCGTCAAGAGCGGCGCCGCCGGGGTATTGTGTGTGGGCCTGCGTTCTGGCGCGTCTGTGGTCGTGAAGATTTCCGACGGCGCAACCCGTGCTGCCTACCCGGTAGCGCTGTGGGCTCTGGAAGCTACGGGGCATCTGCCTTCCGAGCAGGTGCAGCAGCTTCTTCCGCAGGTGACTCGCCCCGTGATTGGCGGCGTTCAGGATAATGCACCCCGCGAGGTTGGAGGCTGGGTGCCCGGCGCGGATCTGGAGCCGCTGGTGGGTGAGAGCGCGTGAGTGTGCGCCGTCGAGTTTCGGAGGCTGACGGCGCGGCGGCCTTTGCACAGGTTAGACAGGTTTTTGATACTGTGCTTTCCGGAGAAAAACCGCTTATTAGTGCAGAAAATCGAGCCGATATAGAACAAGCGTTCGCTCGTCTGCCGCGCGGTGTGCGCGCTACCGTCGTGCGGTACGCCCTCGAAGAACTCGCCACGCTCGCCCCCGGCAACAGCGTGGAGGTTCGGGTTCCGCCCTACGGAGTTACCCAATGTATTGCCGGACCTCGCCATACCCGCGGCACCCCGCCGAGCGTAGTCGAAACGAGCGGGTTCATCTGGTGTGCGCTGGCTGCCGGTGCCCTGGTTTGGGACGATGCGAGCGCATCCGGACTACTGACCGCCAGCGGTGAACGCAGCAACTTATCCCGCTACTTCCCGTTGTTCTAGGCGCCGAGCTACCTGACAACGGCACCTCAAGTCTTAGCGTGCACGCCCTAGAGCAGACAACACTCCTTCAGCCACGTTTTCCGCACCCCGCTGTCGTCAAGAGTCATGAGGCAACACATATTAGAGATGCGTGCCGCCGGTAGCGTCAATAACCTGACCGGTCACCCATCCCCCGTCTTCTGAGGCCAGAAAGCTAACCACTTTCGCGATATCTTCGGGCTGTCCAAGACGACCTAGGGCAACATCTGCTGTTACGCCGTCAATAGCTTCTTGATTACCTCGCAGCCAGTCGGCGTTGATGTCAGTATCCACAACACCGGGTGCCACCGCATTCACCGTAATGCCCCGTGAGCCTAGGTGCTGCGCGAGAGTAAGCGTGAAGGCGTCAATAGCACCTTTCGTGAGGGCGTACCCAATAATTTCTGGGAAAGCTATACGCGTTACGCCGGATGAAATGTTGATAATCCTTCCGCACTCACCCATACGAGGCAATGCCTCTCGAACAATGAAGTAGGGAGCGTTAACGTTGATGGTCTGCTGAAGCAGAAAATCGTCTTGGCTAAAGTTTTCAATCGTTCCGCGTAAGGTAATACCGGCGTTATTCACCAGAACTGCAATGCTCGCAGGGTCAATACCGGCTTCTAGGGCTGCAGTATCGTGCGCTTCCCAAAATTGGGTTCCTATATCGGGCACCGCCAGATCTGAGCTGAACGCGTATGCTTTTCCACCCTGCTCCTTTATAGCGGAAACCGTTTGAGCAGCGGCGGCACTGTGCGAGCCGTAATGAACTCCAACGACAAAACCATCTTGTGCAAGGCGGATAGCAATCGCTCGACCGATCCCGCGGCTGGCACCTGTTACAACTGCGATTTTCTGAGGGTTGATGTTATTCATACACACTATACTTTCATTCATTTAACGCTCATTACAAGAATAGTCGCAAACTGAGGCATATCTCATACCTAGAACACCCCTTACCAGCGCTGAATCCCAGCCGCATTGCCCGAAGGATCCGCACAGACGCCACTAGAATAGTAGGCAGGGAGGTACACTAATGAGCGGCAAACCTGGGCAGGGGCGAAAGTTTCACTTAGAAGATGCCCTTGAAGCAGCAATGATAGTGTTCTGGGCGCGTGGATATGAAGGGGCTTCCATGGCAGAGCTGACCCGCGCCATGGGAATCAAAGCCCCGAGCTTATATAAAGCATATGGGTCTAAAGAAGATCTGTTTTTCTCTGTAGTAGATCATTACAACTCCACTCATGGCTCTTTCATATCCTCCGCTATGGCTGAAGAAAAAGACGGACTGGCTATGCTCAGGCGCATTCTTTTGGAAGCCGCAGAGCATTACCCCTCAAAGCAATACCCTGGCGGGTGTCTTGTCATTAGCGCGGCGGTTTCGGTCACCTCTGCCCATGAACATGTTGCACAAAGGCTTGCCAGCATGAGGAACGACAATATTCGTCTGATGTCTTCGCGCGATGATGTTTCAGAAGATATGGCACGATTTACCGCCGCCACTTTACAAGGTATGAGTCAACAGGCACGAGACGGCGCAACTTCTGATGAGCTCAAGCGAATCGCTCAACTTGCAATATCGGCCCTTGAACATGAAGCACGACTTTTAACGACTACTCCCTAACACACAGCTCAGGGCGATCGTCCACGCTCTGGCAGACGACATTCCTTCAGCCACGTTGTCCGCATCCCAGCGTCGCCAAGAATCATTAGGCAGGATTTACCCCAAAAGATAGACTTGAAGACATGAGTAGCGCACACACACCTTCTAATTCCCACTCTGATTCTTCGGAACCGGAATCCCCCACGCCCGAAGCTGAAGCATCCCCTGAAACCGAGGTTGAGTACTCACAGGTGCGGGTTCGCCGTGCCCCGTCGGTGGTAGCTTTCATGATGCTGGGGCTCGTCATCGGGCTTATTGCGGCATTTATTTCGGTGATCGTGGGTCCAGGCGATCCGTCATATTCTGAAACATCGGTGTTCGGTGTTATCGCGGTTATTTACGGTGCCGTCGGTGTGGCGTTGGGCGCCCTCGTGGCCCTGTGGCTTGACCGCCGGTCCCTCAAAAAGTCCGTAACGGCGCGAGTTGAACCAGAGTCTAAAGAAGAGGATGAATAGAAGCGAGCGGCGCATCCTAAAACGCTTGACGCAGCCGCACGTGACATATTCATCACCCCTGCGGGCGTTAAATTTCGTAGCGTGCACCACAGGGTAGCGTGAAAGAGGGTAGACTAGAAATGTCTGTGTACTCCCCTCTGAGGGTACGGCTGCTCAGCGGCTCACACACCCGCGCGCAGACAAGACTTTCCCGCAGTCCCAACGTCGAAAAGATGTGAATTGATTCGTCCTGACGGAAAACTCACTCACGATCTCGATCCGATAGACCACGGACCCAAGGACGCCTGCGGCGTATTTGGTGTCTGGGCTCCCGGTGAGGACGTGGCAAAACTAACCTACTACGGCCTGTATGCACTGCAGCATCGCGGGCAGGAATCCGCCGGTATCGCAACGAGCAACGGCAAGCGCATCCACGTGTATAAAGACATGGGGCTGGTGTCTCAGGTTTTTGATGAGGCCACGCTCAGCTCTATGCCGGGCGAACACGCTATCGGACATGCGCGCTACTCCACGACCGGCGCATCCCATTGGGCGAACGCTCAGCCGACCCTGGGCACCACCCCGCACGGTACGCTTTGCTTGGCGCATAACGGCAACCTGACGAACTCGGCTGATCTTTACGATAAGCTGCTGCAGAAAAACGGCGGAAAGCCCCCGGCGTTTGGTGAGCTGGCTCAGGGTAATACGACCGATACCGCGTTGGTAACCGCGCTTTTAGCCGAGCACGATTTTGATTCTCTAGAAGAAGCCGTTCTCGATCTGCTGCCCACCCTGCGAGGCGCATTCTGCCTCACGTTCATGGATGAACAGACTCTCTATGCGGCGCGTGACCCGCAGGGCGTTCGCCCGCTGGTGCTGGGGCGTTTAGAGCGGGGCTGGGTGGTTGCCTCCGAGACTGCGGCACTCGATATTGTGGGTGCATCCTTTGTGCGCGAGGTTGAACCCGGCGAACTTATTACGATCGACGAAAATGGCTTGCGTTCACACCGTTTTGCTGAGGCAAAACCCGCCGGATGCGTCTTCGAATACGTCTACCTGGCTCGCCCGGATACCACGATTGCGGGGCGCTCTGTCTACGAATCTCGCGTGGAAATGGGTCGCCAGCTCGCCCGTGAACACCAGGTCGAAGCCGATTTGGTGATGCCCACGCCAGAATCCGGCGTCCCTGCTGCCATCGGCTACGCCGAGCAGTCCGGCATTCCTTACGGTAACGGTCTAGTCAAGAACGCCTATGTGGGGCGTACCTTCATTCAGCCTTCGCAGACCATTCGCCAGTTGGGTATTCGACTCAAGCTGAACCCGCTCAAATCCGTGGTTGTGGGTAAGCGCCTGATTGTCATTGACGATTCGATCGTGCGCGGCAACACTCAACGAGCCCTAGTACGCATGCTTCGTGAGGCCGGGGCGAAAGAGGTTCACGTGCGCATTTCTTCCCCACCCGTGAAATGGCCCTGTTTCTACGGTATCGACTTTGCCTCACGCGCAGAGCTGATTGCAAATGGTCTTTCGGTGGACGAAATTTGCGCTTCTCTCGGCGCCGATTCGCTCGGTTTTATTTCAGAAGACGGCATGATGGCGGCAACCGAGCAGCCCGCGAAAAACATGTGTACGGCCTGCTTCACCGGCAAATACCCGATTGAGCTTCCCTCGGAGGAGCGCCGCGGCAAATCGCTCTTCGATGCCGAAGAAGGCAAGGGCGGTCCGCTCGCCGGTAAGGCGGCGGAGGTAACCGTGGAACGACCGGTTCCTCATAAGCCCGAGCATGCGGAAGCCATCTCCATTGAAACCCGCACCGGTACCGATACCTTGGAGAATAAGTTCGATACCGCCGCGCTTCCGGTGGTTCAGGCGCAGGCTGGCTCTGGCGCATCCGCATCCGTCGAGTCTGTTCAGGAAGCTCAACAACCGGCATCGGGCATGTGCAACCCCGGTCCCGATGCCGATCTTGAAGCGTTTTTGACCGAGGAAGACTTGGTTCCCGCACACGTTAATTCACGCCCTATAACCCCGAAGGACTAATACACCCATGAGCGAAAACAGCACCTCTGTAACCTATGCAAGCGCTGGCGTTGATGTTGAGGCGGGCGACCGCGCCGTCGAGTTGATGAAGGATGCGGTGAAGGCAACTCACAACGCTTCGGTAATTGGCGGTGTGGGCGGTTTTGCCGGGCTGTATGACCTCTCGGCCTTGTCCTCATATCGCAAGCCCTATTTGGCGACCTCTACGGATGGTGTGGGCACGAAGGTTGCTATCGCGCAGGCACTCGATATTCATGACACGATTGGCTACGACCTAGTGGGTATGGTCGTGGACGATATTGTGGTGTGCGGCGCGAAGCCCCTTTTCATGACCGATTATATTGCTACGGGTAAGGTCGTTCCCGAGCGTATCGCCGATATTGTGCGGGGTATTGCCGGGGCTTGCAAGGTTGCCGGTACCTCGCTGGTGGGCGGCGAGACGGCGGAGCATCCGGGGCTTTTGGCTGAACATGAGTACGATGTTGCCGGTGCCGCAACCGGTCTGGTGGAGGCCGATGAGCTGCTCGGTCCAGACCGCGTGCGCGAGGGCGATGTGCTGATCGGTATGGCATCTTCGGGTATTCACTCGAACGGGTACTCGCTGGTGCGTAAGGTGATCGATGTGGCGGGCTGGGACTTGGATCGTCAGGTGGACGAGCTCGGCCGTACTTTGGGCGAGGAGCTTTTAGAGCCTACTCGCGTGTATGCGGCGGACTGCCTGGATTTGGCGGCTGCGTTCCCGGTCAATGGTACCGACGGGCAGACCGGTCACGGTATTCGCGGGTTCTCGCATGTGACCGGAGGCGGTCTCGCCGCTAATCTGGCGCGTGTTTTGCCGCAGGGCTTGGAGGGCCGCGTGGATCGTTCAACCTGGCAGATTCCCGCGATTTTCTCGCTTATCGGTTCGCTCGGTCAGGTTCCGCTCGCCGATTTGGAGCGCACCCTGAACCTGGGTGTGGGCATGATTGCGATTGTTGATCCTGCGGTGGCGGATGCTGCGGTAAGTCGCCTGAATGAGCGCGGTATTTCGTCCTGGATTATGGGGGATGTGGTGAAGGCTGGCGACCCTGAGTTGAATAACCCTGACTATGTGCAGGGTGCCAAGGGCGTTGATGGAGGCGCAGTGCGGCTTTACGGCAGCTACGCGGTCTAGCCTGCGCTCTGACAGGGTTTTACGCTGTAGCGCCCTGCCCTATATCTATAAAACGCGAGCGGATGATTTTTGACGAGACAAATCATCTGCTCGCGTTTTGTGTAAGGCTTCAGCGAGTTTGAAAGACGACGAGCTAATTTTGTGCAGACTTTAAATCTTCACTCAATACTTGGTGAGCTATCATTCATACTTGCGGAAAACTTTAAAGTATTTCAAGACCCTAAATCTCGTATACCAGATAGTGTGATGTATATTAAATACACTATTATTTTCTCCGAAAGAATAAATTAGACCCTAATTTTACCGTGCAAAATCAAGGATTTCACCAATATTTTAATAGTAAAACTTTATGTGTAAATATATTTTAGTGCGAAATCTATAAAAATATTTTGAGTTGAAATACTTTCAAGATGCACTTTTTCAAAACGCCCTATATTCTATTTTTTGATGACGAGTTCAATCACAAATTCGCCATCACATATATTCACTCACACATAACTGAACATAGGACATTTCATGTCACTCATCGAACACCCTACGGTGAAGCGGACCCGCATAGCGGCGCTGAGCGTAGCGGGTATCGCATCCCTGATGGTAGGGCTCTGCGCACCGTCCGCTCACGCCGCACCCGCATCACCGGTATCAACGAAGACCGGAATTCCTGCATCCTCACAGACTGAGGATATTCTGACTGCAACCTCGGTGCAGCAGCAGGAACAGGGCTATGACCGCTTTATCATCAACTATGCCGACCAGGCCAAGAACAACCTTGATATCGCGGGACTGGAATCTGGCGAATACTCCGAGTTTGTGCCCGAACTCTACCAGGGCATCGAGAAGAGCGTAAATTCGCTTGACGAGCTCCTCGGCGTTAAAACCACCTATGTGCGTGATACCGCACAGAATGATTCGGTGGTCTCTCTATCGAAGCCTCTGAATGCGCAGCAGGCAAAGCAGTATATGCAGACGCTCGCCGAGAACCCGCAGGTGGACTCGGTCGAGCCGGATCTCAAACGCCAGCCCACTGGTAGCCTCCCCGGCTCGGACAAGGTCGATTTCAACGATCCTAAGATGTCACGCCTGTGGGGTTTCACCACCATCAAAGCCGACTATGCACTGAAGCACGCGGGGGATCACCAGGTGACCGTTGCCGTGATCGATACCGGCGTTACCAAGCATTCAGACCTGGATGAGAATGTGTTGCCCGGCTATGATTTCGTGTCGGATGCTTCAGCTGCGCGCGATGGCAACGGACGCGATAACAACCCCCAGGATGAAGGCGACTGGACCACTGAAGGGCAGTGCGGTTCTGGGGCAAAAGCCACCAATTCAACCTGGCACGGCACCCATGTTGCGGGGACTATAGCGGCCGTTGGCAACAACAGCATCGGTATTACCGGGGTAGCTCCGAAGGCCAAGATTGTGCCGGTGCGCGTCCTGGGTGCCTGCGGCGGCTACGACTCAGACATTATCGATGGGCTGATCTGGGCATCCGGTGGGTCCGTGAGGGGTGTACCCGCGAACCAGCACCCCGCACAGGTTATCAACATGTCTTTGGGCGGTGCCGGGAAATGCTCGCGCACCTACAACCGTGCTATCGAGTCCGTGAACAAGCGCGGCAGCATCATCGTAACCTCCGCCGGAAACTCAAATCAGAATGCTTCGGCTCAGATTCCCGGCAGCTGTGACGGCGTGATTAACGTGGGCGCAAGCAACCCTGAAAATTCACGCGCACGCTACTCCAACTACGGCTCGACCGTTGCCATCAGCGCCCCCGGCGGCGATTTTAGGCAGTCGGGTGTGGGCGTTCTTTCGCTGGTGAACAAAGGCAAGACTGTTCCCGAAAAGGAAGATTACGCCGAATATGAGGGTACCTCGATGGCGGCTCCTCACGTTGCGGGCGCGATTGCCATCATGCGGTCAAAATACCCGAACCTGAGCTACGAAAAGGCTCTGGATATTCTGAAATCCACCGCCAACCCGATCACCTGCGATCGTGACTATTGCGGCGCCGGCATTATAGATGCGGCTAAGGCGATGGATAAGGTCGATGAGCTCGTAGAATCGGAGAAACAGCCGAGCCCCGCACCGACTCAGCCCACACCGTCCGAACCCGCTCAGCCTGTACCTGCGCCGTCCGACAGCTCTACTCCGGCACCGACTGAGACCTCAAAGCCCGCGCCTGCGCCCACACCTACCCCAACGCCTGCGCCGAGCAAGCCTGCACGCCCGATTGGACCCCCGCCGTCGAAGCCGCTGCCCACGCTGCCTCCGTATGAGGAACAGCTGCCGGTTCTGCCGATCAAGCCCAAACCTTCGCCGAAGCCTACCAAGCCCGCACCGGTTGAGACTCCTAAGCCGAGCCCGGCTCCCGTAAAAGCCAAGAAACCCACGCCCGCACCTTCGGAGTCTTATAAGCCAGCGCCTCCTTCATGGTGGTACTGGTACGACTATCCGGGTCAAGGCTACTACTCCCCCAGCCCCTGGTACGATCCCTGGTCGGGATACGGTGCATGGAATCGCTGGGATTACGGATACGGTTCTTGGGGCGGTTGGGGATACCACCGCGGACACCGTGGAAGCTGGCACAACACCTCGTGGATGTACCGTTCAGGGCATCCGTGGTGGGCATCGTACCCCTACGGCTGGGGTAACAGCTACCGCGGCTACGGCTACTATAACGTAGGCTACCGCTACTAAAATCTCCTGACGGATAACACATAAAAAGGCTCTTGATATACATCAAGAGCCTTTTTAGTAAGAAGTGAAATAGAGAAAATATGTGCAATTTTAAGTCTACATAAAATTTTACTTTATGTGTGATGCATGTCTATGATATAGGACATCATACAAATCTCATCCATGCTCAACACACGGGGTTTTTATTTGAGTAATTGATGAGGGCAATAACCGCATCGCGCCTGTCTGCTCTGCACAATATGTAGCGACTATGAGGCATGATGCGGTGCTGCGCTGCTATGAGGCATAGTAGCCTCACAACCTTGAATATCTGGAGAACCCCATGAGTAAACACAGCCTTTTGCGGGCAAATATCCCTTTGAGACGCACAGTATTCGCGATAGGTGCGAACCAGCTGTCAGACGCTATGTCTTATATAAGTGTTCCCCTAATCATGCTGTTCCTCACCGGCTCCCCCGAAAACGCGAGTCTTGCCCTCTTTGCTACAGGTGTAACACGCATACTGGCGAGCTTCCTGACTGGAGTTATTGTCGACAGATATAAGCCCACATACACTCTTACGCTTTCATGCATGGGGCAGTGCATCACCTGGATAGTCCTAACCCTGTGTGTTCTCGCAAACGTCGGTTCTGTTCCAATTCTGATAGGCATCCTGTGCGTGATGGCACTGGCATCATCGTTCGATTACCCCAGCGAGCAGGCTATTATCGCACGGGTGGTGCCTACCAAACAGCTCGGGTACGCCTCTGGATTAGGAGAAACACGAGAATCTGCCGCGAACCTAATTGGCAGCCCGTTAGCGGGTCTACTCGCCTCCACTTCTTTGATTCTGACCGCTTGCGTGCACGCGTTTGTCAATTTCACAGCTTTTCTGGCGGCACCTAGTTCATCTACTGTTGTGCATGCCGAGCGTAAGCACCGGCAGGCAGGCAGTGAAACTACGGTGTCCGATACCGTCATCGATGCACAATCCAACGGATTTTTTGCCGACCTCGCCCAAGGGCTCATGTATGTTGTGAAGAACCGTGTTCTTGTAGCGATCGCATCTGTGACCTGTTGCGCGAACTTTGCCGCCACAGGACTGCCACTCGTCTTCATCTATTACTACGCGGAACAGGGTATTGCGGCCTACAGTATCGGTATTTTTGCCTGTGTTTTTGGCGCCGGAGTGCTCTTAGGATCCTTAGCAGTCGGGTGGATGACGGAGCGTTTCGCCTTAGGAACATTGGGTGTACTGGCGGTCGGGATGATGGTCATATGCTACATGACAGCGGCGTTCACCCACGACTCTTTTTGGGTAACCTGTGCGCTGATGCTTATTTCGGGAGTGCCGCTTCCTGCCTTCAATTCCAGTATCGTCGCGTATATCAATGCTTCGACTCCGGTAGATATGATAGGACGTGTACATTCGGCGCAGTGCATCCCTAATATGCTTCTAGCCCCTGTGGCGGCATTACTTGCCGGCATCATGTATGTGCAGTGGGGGATTTCCAGAACGGTTCTCTTTTACGGATCGTTTATGGTTTTGGCTTTGATCCTGATGCTCTCACAAAGAAGTCTTCGCACACTGCCTAAACTTTCGGAAATGGCGCCAGCTTCTGACTAAGTAATCCCTGTTCCCCTTCCCTATAAAAGGCTCGTTATTTGAATAACGAGCCTTTTATAGGGAAGGACCTACGCCGCAGGATGTTCTACAAAGAGTGCGTGGCAAGCTCGCGTGAGCGCTCGTTTTGTTCCGTAGTCTGCGGAGGCGGTGCTGGCAGGAAAACCCACCGACGCTGCACCGCGAAGCTGAGGGGAATCAAGGTCAGCTCGGTTAGGATCTTCGCCGCGAGGAGCATGACCCCGAAAGCGGTAAGGACCTCCATCAGCGCGGCGTTTGCAAGCAAAATCCCCACCGCTAAAATTGCATAGCGCCCCAGGGAAACCGCCCGCGAGGGGCGATCGGCACCGTCGTTCATGAGCATACGGTTAATACTAAAATTCGTCAGCGCCGAGATAATGCGCGCCAGCACAATCGCCGGAAGCAGGGCAAAACCCGCGCCTACGAGGGCAAAGAGGGCGAGCGCATCCACGATAAACCCGGTGCAGGAGGATACCAAGAATCCCAACAGCGGCGCGTAGATTCGTGCGGAATCGCGGATCGGGCGAAAATGACTGCTCGGGTTCCCCGGCTCATATACTTTCACGATGGGCAGCTCGATAAGCTCCACCCCGGCTCGGCTAGCACGAAGCAGCATTGAAAACTCGTATTCGTATTTATCGCCGCGCAGGCTGAGAGCCCAATCAATCATCTGTGTGGTAAACCCGCGAAGCCCTGTCTGGGTGTCGGCAATGCGAGTGCCCGTCGCCAGCGTAAAGAACCCGACAGTAAGCGCATTACCCAACCGGGAACGCAGAGGAACGGTGGGTTCGGTGACCTTGGCGCGAGTATCCTGCAGGGTGCGTACCCCCAGCACGAGGGCACGCGTACCGATGCTCGCCATTCGCTCGGTTTTAGCGCCCACTCGCAGAATATCGCGGGGTAAATGCTGCCCGTCAGCATCCGCCGTCACCACAATGTGATCGGGCCGATGCGTCCGTGCCCACGCCAGCCCGGTACGCAGGGCCGCCCCTTTTCCGCGGTTTGCAGGGTGAGTAATAATCGTGACGCCCCGAATCGCCAGCTCGGTAAAGATCGGCACGTAGGTGCTTCCCGAGCCGTCATCGACCACCAGGATTTCGGCGTGCGCATCCAATTCTGTAATCTGCTGCGCTAACCGCACGAGAGATTCATCCGGTTTATAGGCGGGTATCAGGATTATCATGATGCGCTCCCGGCAATGTACAGAATATCGCTGGTTCCGCGTTCTTTGGTGCCGCCCATCGGTTTATTGACTAGCTGGTTGTTGAAGACCATCACCGAGGATCCGCCGCCGTCTAGGTTATAGGCGCTCACGCATCCGAGTTCCTTGAACATATAAGCAAATTCGGGCATGGTGACTCCGCGCGAATACCCGTCGGAACGCCCATCGACCACGATAAATACGAGGTGGTTCTGACCGAGCACACCCACGCCGGTACGCGGCTGGTTGCCTTGAATGGAGTGGTTACCGAAGTTGGTATCGACCTCAACCTGGTCGATGCCGCTGACAACTTCTGAGTCCCGCACGAGCGCCGGTCCGAAGGAAAGCGTATTCCAGGCACCTTCGTTGAGGAGCTGCTGCGCGTTTGTACCGGTTTCGTCGTAGAGTTTGACGGAGCCGTCTTGGTAGAACGCGAGCCCTTCACGGGCGCCGGAATCACGGTATGCCACACCGTTGCGAATGACGATGCCGGTGTCACGGAATCCGTAATAGTCGCCGTTAATCGCCCAGATACCGTTGTGCTGCGCGGCGATATTGGAGGGCGTATCGATAATGTTTTGCCCGAATTTGTTGTTGGCGAAGGCTCCGCGCAGCAGGGTCATGGCGTTGAGTTTGATCTCTGCGGCAAAGGAAACGACCGCGTTGTTGCCGCTTCCTTCGGTGGATTTAGTAATGGTGATAGAGCCTTCGCTGGCGCTCAAGCCGTCAGAGGTGATCTTAACGTTGGTGAGTTCGCTGGGGCTTAAGGCACCGTCAGATGATGAATTATTATTCTTTGCTTGTTGTGATTTTTCATAGGCTACGGTGTCATCAATCTGCGTATGCTCGGCAAGATAACGATTATATGCCCAGCCAGCACCAACACCCGCGACGGCAAGGGTGCCGAGACCGCCTCCTAAGAGAACGCGCCTAGTTACTTTCTTTTTCTTGGGTTTCTGGGATGTTTCAGAAGTCTCTTCGACCTGTTCGGCTGGCAGTGTTGCGGTAGTATTTTCGTTCTTCATGATTCTAGAATGCGTGGCATTTCTCGTTTTAAAACATGAAGAAGCTATGTTTTAGCTATGTATGAGTATTCATTTCCGGGGATCGCCTCACCATTCGCATATACTCCACACAGCTTGATGCATTAGACGCAAGACCGTCTTAGTTCGTTTTCTATTTTGCGGGTTATTGTGCATCGGGCGACTTAAATAACCACAAAATGCACAATAACTCACAAAATAAGCCTGCCGCCTCTACGTGAATACGCACTTACGCGCCGGTGAGGTTATCGAGGTGCCGCTTGGTGACGGAGTCAAAGAGATCAAGGCTCTGTGCGGAGCGTGCTATCAGCTGCGCGCCCTGCACCGTGCAGAATAAGGACTCCGCCTCTGTCTGCGCGTGCTCGGGATCGTACCCGGCGTGCTCAAAACGCTCGGCGAGCCAGCGAATATTCTTAGCCTGAAAGTCTGCGGTGTTAATCTCGGCAGGCTCACGGTTTTCAGCTTGAGCACGTAGGGGCACGAACGTGGCATTGATATGCGTTCCCCGTTTCGCCGTCTTCTTGCCCTCTTCAGCATCGTGAGCGGATGCGCTCTGCCCCAGGGATTCCAGCGCCAGCATTGAGCAGAGGCAGAGTTTATAGCCCTGTTCCAGGTTCGCACGGTAGGGCTTCATATAGACTTCGAGTTCTTCGCGGAGGCTGTGTGCCGCATCCACGCCTTGGCGCAGCGTCTCAAAAAAGTCTGTGCTGTACTTTTCGAAGGCTGCACGCACGAGATCTGATTTCACAGGGAAATAGTAGTGAATGCTGGGTTTTTTGATGTTCATTTTGCGCGCTATATCTGCGTAACTGAAACCACTGACGCCGTTCCTTTGGATATAGTCGGTGGCTATGCGCACAATATCATCTTTAGTTCCCATCATTCTCTCCTTATGTGATCCTTAAAATCCCCACGACCGCCGGAGCGGGGGCTGCGATGCGAATTCACCTTGCCATCACTGCGGTAACCGAGGACAATTCCCGCGAGCGCGATTTCATTGTCGGGAATATCCGGGTGGGCACGGACCTTATTCGGGTATTGTACATTTTCGTAGGTGACACTATCGTATCCACACCGCAGGACGCCCGCCAACATCAGCATATGCGCAAACAAATCAACATGAAAACCAGTAGACCGCTCAAGCACGCCCGCAGAGTATACAAAAAACCGGCCCAAGCCACCCTGCAGGGTGCTTAAGCCGGTTCGCGTATGAGCGTAACGCTAGGCTCTACCGCTACACCTCATCATCATATTTGGCATATTTCTCTGCGTATGCCGAGTAATCATCCTCATCATCATAGCGACGAGAAGATGATTCGGAGGATTTAGTGTTCTTAGCGTTGAGCTCGCGCTCAAGTGCACTGTAGTCGGTTTCGGGGCTGAAGTATTTCATCTCCCGAGCCTGCCGTGTTGCCTTAGCCTTCTGACGGCCGCGCCCCATGGCGTGACCCCCTCTTTCCTCATGTCCGCAGCCACCACACCCAAGGCGCGCATAACCCACGGATCGCTCTCTAGTCTTTCCTATGTTCTAGGGTACCTTGTTTTACCCCTCAATGTCTTGTTGATTGACAGATTCATGCTCAGAAAATCTATCGAATCTTCAGTTTCTTCGCCCAAAACCCGGCGAATTATGCATAAGGTTTGGGCTCCACCTCGCGCATTATACGCTGATGTGGAGCCCAAACCTTTGTAGGAGCCTTCTATAAGAGCCGCGCGTAGCAACCCATCTCTACAAGCCCGAGACTCAAAGATTTTATCCCCAAGTCCCTGGGAACAACCCGCACTAGCTGGCTGTAAAGCTACCTAGCTCGGTCGCACCGGATGCCAACGACGCTTCGTTGGAGTCCACAGCCGATGTTGTAGTGTACACCGTGTAACTCTGACCCTTGACGATCGATGAGCTAGAGACGAGAACCAACTGCACATTCGACTTGGTGACTTTATAGTTAGCCACCACCTTACCAGATGAATCCGCTACTTGAACCGTGGATCCTTGCTCAAATCCGGAACTATTGGTCAGTTTCAGGTAGCCGCTCGTCGAGTTGGTGGAGGGAGCCTCGAACATATCTGCCGTGCTGCCGCTGAGAACCGTGGCACCGTTGAGGAGCAAGTCGCCGTTGGTATCCAGCGCAGCGTTACCGCCTTGGCTGGGACCGTTCACTATCAGCGTTCCTCCAGAAAGAGTTGTGACACCGTTCGAATCAACGCCGTCGCCCTCAGCATTGACGGTAATATTACCGCCGCTCACGTTGATTGCAGCATCGACAACCTCAAAGGTTCCGCCGCCACCACCGGGCATACCACCCTGCGGGGGCTGGCCCATCCCTTGCTGGCCGGTACCTGTAGTTCCGTTCTGAGACGTGCCGTCCTGGGCGTTACCGCCGGGCATTGCCGGAGGCTGACCCATGTTCTGGTTGCCTTGGTTCTGGGTGTTGTTCTGCTGCTGAGCTGTGCCTGAAGTTCCGTTCTGAGACGTGCCGTCCTGCGAGGTTCCAGACATCGCAGGAGGCTGTCCTTGCGGAGGCTGACCCGTCCCCTGCTGTTGTTGATTGGAGGTTTCGCTCTGTTGTCCACCCGGCAGGCTGCCCTGCTGCTGGTTGTTCTGCTGCTGATCGGCAGTATCAGAGGTGTTCGCGGATGAATCCGTACTCTCAGAATCGCTCGTCTTCAGCGAGGCATTCATGCCGTCATCCGCGCTCGTGACGTTTACATCGCCGCCAGAGACGTTGATGTACTGTGCCTCAATGCCTTCATCGGACTGTTCAACCGTCAGGGAACCCCCGGAAATTTCGACGACCCGAGAGGCTTTGAAACCATCATCGCCTGCATTCACGGTCACGGTACCGTTACTCAGACGGGTCCAGCCCTGCCCCTCGTCGGTGTCGTTAGTAGACTTGATGCCGTCCTGCTGCGCGGTCACGTTAATAGTGCCGCCTAGGATATCCACATAATCCTTGCCCTTGATACCGGTGTTCGCCGCATTGACTTCGAGGGTCCCACTGGCGATCACAAGGCCATCACTCGTGTGAATACCGTCTTCGTGGTTGCCGTTCACCTTCAGGGTGCCTTCACCCGCGATCGTCAGGTCGGCCTTGGAATAGACCACGGCATCCGGATCATCTTCCCCCGTTGCGGTGTAATCTGCGCCGTCGCTTATCGTATTGGTGGTGCCGGATGCGCTGTAAAGAATAACCTCGTCAGCGTTTACCACGTTCAGCGCGGCACCGCTGGAATTCGTGATGTTTGCGTTATCGAGAACAAGCCGAACCGCGTCGCTATCAGCAGTTTCAACCTTGATCTGCCCCTGGTATTCGCCGGAGAGTTTGTACGTGCCAGCCTTCGTGATGGTCAAGGTGCCGTCTTCAACCGTAACGCCGTCCGTTGCGGTGGGGTTTGACAGGTCAATCGCGGTTTCGGAGGAAGTGTCCCAGCTGAGGTCCTGTTCCGAATAGTGAGTATCGACGTCGAGTTTTTCGCCGCTTTTCACGTTGGTCGAGAATGACGAGCTACTGGCGGCAGTATCGGTGGCGGTTGCCGAGGATGTTGTCGCAGTCGTACCGACTGAGCTATCCGCCGCCGTCGTGCCAGAGGCGAGGGCGTTGCTCGTAGTTGAGCATCCGGTGAGCGCAAGCGCCGCGAGCAAAGTTACCGAGGTTGCCGAAGTCAGTATTTTTTTATTCATGGGGAAAGAATCACTTTCTATCTACACTGTTTGAGCAGTTTGTGAGTATTTTCAGGGTTTACATCCGAATTCTACGGGGTAACGGGTACCTACCGCATCAAATTCACGGGTTCCTGCAGGCTCCTGATGTATGTGTCGTGTGATAGAAGTTGGATTTTCTGATGCATATTTGTGGCGTGCACCGCCACCCGCGCCGGAGTTTTGTGTGATGGTTTTATCCTGCGCAGGCTAAAGGTTGGAATAGGATTCTCTCCTCTCGTTATGTTTTACAGATCAGGGGTTGATGCCGTGAAAGTTCCACGTTCAACGGCACCAGGTGCAAGGGTGGTGGTCTTCGGATCCACCAGCGTGGGTGCTAGGTAAAGAGTGTATTCTTGACCCTTCACGATAGAGGGATTCGAGAAAAATACTTGTTTAACACCCGGAGTAATCACCCGGTAGTTTGCAACGACTTGTCCAGCAGAATCTACTGCCTGAACAGACTGCCCTTGTGGGAAAGTATCGTTATCTGCAATTCGCAGATACCCATTCGTGGAGTCGTCGATCGGGCGCTTGAAAAGCTCTACACCACCGCCGCCAAATGAGATCCTGGCATCGTTACTTACAGTAATGTCACCATTTGGATCAATAGGATCATTGGCATCGTCCTGAGGGCCGTTGATCAGCAGCTCGCCTCCTGTATAGAACTCGTGTCCGTTAGAGTCCATGCCGTCAGCACCCACGTTGAGGGTTACATTTCCACCGGTCATGTTGATCACGGTATCAATAACCTCTGTGGTATCGCGGGCACCACCCAAGGGTACGGGGCTGGCATCCGGCTGGTCGCTGTCTTCCTTCTGATCCTCATACTCTTGATCGTTAGGCAGCTGGTCCTTGAGCGAGGCATTCACGCCGTCATTATTGCTGTTGATGAGCGTATTGCCGCCATGAATATTGACGTATTGCCCTTCAAGCCCTTCTTCAGACCCTTCGATGGTGAGCTTCCCGTCCAGAATCTCAAGGGTGCGCAACGCCTTGATGCCGTCGTCGCCAGCACGAAGAACAGTGTCACCGCCAGCCACGCGCGCCCATCCAAGGCCTTGTTTTTCGGTGTTGGTGGCTTTAATCGCGTCTTTTGCGGCTTCAATACGCAGGGTTCCGCCCTGAATATCCACGTAGTCCTTGCCTTTAAGCCCGGTCTTCGAGGAATTAATGTTGAGGGCACCGCCAGCAACAACCAGTCCTTTGGTGGTGTGCACCGTCTCGTCAAATTTACCGGCGATATTCAGCGTTCCATCGCCCGCAAGGGTTAGGTTAGCGGTTGAATAGATCGTAGAATCTGCTTCTTTTTTGCCCTGAACTGCGTATTCTGGGCCGTCACTGAGGTTATTGGTGCTGCCCCGGGACGTGTAGATGACGGCTTCGTCGGCAGAGGCAACGTTAATAGCAGGTCCGGTCTCATTCGTGATATTAACGCCGTCAAGAATGAGCTGAACTTTATCTGTCTTGGGGGCTTGAACCTTCACTTGCCCCGTATAGTCGCCAGACATACGGTAGGTTCCCCCCTTCGTAATCGTAATCGTGCCGTTTTGTTCGCTGACCCCATCGGTTGTGGTGGGATCTGCCAGATTCAGCGGAAGAACAGCATCCTGGTTCCAGGTCACGTCTTCTTGCGTAAAGTGAGTTTGCGCATTAATCTTTTCACCATTTTTGGTGTTCGAGGTGTATACGCCAGATTTAAGTTCCTTCCCCTGTTCCTGTGCGGTCACAGTGGCTTTGGAGTTATCAGGGTTCCCACTAATGGCGCATCCGGCAAATGCCAGCGATGCCGCAAAGGCGCATGTAAGAACAGATGTAAACCGGTTTTTGAACATCTCGAACGGGGTTCCTTGTCTGTAGGGATTAAGTGTCTCGGTAAAGAATGCCTCAACCATCCTACGCGAGAGGGTGGGGTTTCCAGAATGCCCTAACACGGTGAGCCTCTGGAAAAACCCCACCCTATTCTTGTACCGCGTTCTAAGACGTTACCCGCTCAGGGTCTAGATCTAAGCGGCAGGTTCAAGCTGCATCCAACGTTGAATCGTGCGCTTCCACTTGTTCGCCGGCAGCTGAGGATTCAGTGCAGCCATACCCGTAGCGAACTTAGAAATTTTGACGGGTCGGATGCCCGCACGCCACAGATACTTATCGGCGACTGAAGGTGCGCTGCCGGATTTCGTTTCGATAATCACCGTACCGGGTGCAGTATATTCGGTACCGACCTGATACTTGGTTGGCCCTTCACCACCGTCTGCGGTGTACATGAGCACGCTTTCTGAAAGCGGAGTCCAGGTGAGCGAAGTATCAATCGTGAGGCGAGAATCTACCGGATTCTGCTCGGACTGGGGCAAATATACAGTCGTACGACGGTACCCGGTGCGAATAACCGGCTCCAGGTCATCGACAGACGCATCCGTCAGCTGCTCAAGCGCGGTAGCTACATATTCCTTGCCTTCTGCGGTGAGC
This sequence comes from Rothia sp. HMSC036D11, assembly GCF_001814205.1. NCBI lineage: Bacteria > Bacillati > Actinomycetota > Actinomycetes > Micrococcales > Micrococcaceae > Rothia > Rothia sp. HMSC036D11. The sequence continues at coordinate 309,692 of NZ_KV815278.1, read as the reverse complement.
ATGTCACGGTTTTCGATAGAGTACGGAATACGTTCCTTGACCGTGAATTCACGAGCCCCTTCAGTCTTGACTTCCAAGAAGCTCAGGTCAGAATCCAGATAGCTGCGAGTACGTACCTTGAACCGGTTACGGCTGCCGATGGCGGAAGCCTTATAGCTCACCAGGTCAGGGGTGTCGAAGTATACAGAGTCATAGGCGAATTCACGCTGACCGTCGATTTCTAGGACGGCCGCCTCGTCGGCGGGAAGTTCAGCTAGGATAGATGCCGCATAGTCTGCATCCACAATGTATTTGCGGTCCACACGGGTCTGCATAGCGGCCTTTTCGTTGAGTTCATCAAGGCTGATGCTCTGCCAATAGGTTGGCACGATAGACATGGTACTTTCCTCTCGGTGCCCGCTTCGGTGAGAAGACGGAGTATTATCTACCGCAGGGGTGTGCGTAGATTCCAAAGTCTGTGCGGCGCCACCCTGAAACGGGGTGTACGGCTGAGGTACTTGGGGACTCATGGTAGGTCCTTTCAACGTGTGAGTTTTTAGGTGTAGTTTTAGGGGATATCCGCGAGATAAAGCCTAGGAAGCGTAGTATTCGTAGTTCGCGTTAAGGTGTTCTTGGAGTTGGGGAAGCTCTTTATAGGTGATAGTCACCTGTGTAGTGTCGTTGAGCAGGTCAAGCTCCAGGATCTTAGCGGAGACGACCTCGTACCCGAGACGTGATTCCAAATAGGCTTTCAAGGTTCCTTCGTCGCTGATAGCGCGATCCACCGTGACGGTTTGGGTGCGTGGCTGGTTTTTCGCTTCAAAGATCGGTGAATCCAGTAGTGCGATGATTCCGACCAGTACCACCATGAGGATGAAGGCGATATATGGCGGGTCAAGCCGCACGCCGGAGATCAGACCTAGGGCGAGAGATACGAAGTAGTACCCGACCTCGCGCTGGCTTAGGGAGGTAGACCGCAGGCGGATAATGGAGAGAACGCCGAAGAGTCCTAGACCCATAGCGCCCGCAGTGCTTCCGGCATGTGCCAGGGCGACCGTTACGGTGAAAACACCGGCGTTGATAACCGCGTATGAAATCATGAGTTCACGGGTCTTATGACGAATCATGTACAGGGTGCAGAGCGTGCCAATTGCTACTAGGTCTGCCAGTCCCATCATCAAGATATCCATTGGACTCTCCGTTCCGTTTTGTGTGCCGTTATGTTCTTGTATTTCTAGGTTCGCGCCCGTTCCTGTGTTCTTCCTGTGTCTGTCTTAACTTGTACTTATGTATTTCGTGCATATCTACAAGTTCCCCGCGATTGCAGGGAATAAAGGATGAAGAACGAGACTCAGTACTACAAAAATGTGGTGGTATGCTCATAAAAATTCAGAATTTGCATATACGGAGCGTTAGCGCCTATCTAGAGGTCTTAAGGATGCACAAAAGGCACATTCTGACTTAGATAACGTCTCCTATGCAAATCCTGATTGGTACGCTTTTCGATCGTTATTACTGCCGTGAGGGGTCTTGCTGCAGAGGGCGGTATCGGCAGCTTTTTTTGTGGAAACTATCTTCCTAGATTTTGAGGTTTAAACAGCAAAATCCCCCGCTCCTCAATCATGAGGAACGAGGGATTCTTGTAGCCTCCGGCAGATTCTAGAGCCGCCCAGAGGACTTAATCATCTAATCTTTAGGCACGCTTGCGCTTACGCAGAGCAGCTACGGTTGCACCACCCACGCCCAGAGCAACCATACCCAGACCTGCTACGGTCAGAGCACCGTTTGCACCGGTGTTCGCCAGCTTGCCATTGCTGTTCGAAGAAGCGTTATTAGAGCCGTTATTGTTGTTATCCGAAACGTAACCTGCACCGCCGTTACCGTTGGATGCGCTACCCTGCTCGCCATTGCCGCCGTTGCTTTCGCAAGCTACGCCGTCATGGTCGCTGTCGAGCTTCTCAGAGTATGCAGCGTCGCCGCGCTTAATGTCCTTGAAACCTGCTTCTTCAGCCTCTTTACAGGTAGCAAACTGGTGAGTTTCGGAACCGTTAGTCACCTGGGCGGTTTCGGTTGCGGCAGCAGATGGGGTGCTTGCAGCCTCCGCAGTGGTGGATGCGCTCGGAGTTGAAGCAGGAGTGGTTGCTTCAGGAGTCGATGATGGAGTCACAGTCGGCGTAGTTGTGGGAGTGCTGCCGCCACCTACGGCACCCATGCCGCCCTGGCCACCTTCACCGGGAAGAGAGCCACTCTTCTCAGAAGCCACGACCTTGACCTTTACAGTCTCGCTGCGCCGCACATCGCCAGCCTTTTTGCCGGTCAGAACGGTAATTTCAACATAGTCACGTTCTGCATAGGCAGCATTCCACTTGATGTTGCCGGAGACATAGCCCTGCGCGTCTGCATCATAGGTACCCACGATGGAACCTTCATGGTCTTTAAGCACCAGGGTGGAACCAGCAGAACCATCTTCGGTTGTATAGCCGGAACCTTGGAAGGTCAACTCCTGACCTTCTTTCCATTCATTGGGGAAAGAAATCTTAGCTTTATCACTGTGAGAGTGTTCCGAATTTCCCGGAACAGAAGTAGATACAGAATTACCGGGAAGGGAATTAGTGGCAAATGCTGCCGGAATGGTAGTAAAACCGCCTACCAATCCGCAGCTCAGAGCTGCAACGGCACCGAAAGTAGCAATTTTTTTAGTTCTCATGCTTTATATACTACTCTCTCGAAACCCTGCCTTCGCCTCTATGACGCGGTTTGAGCGGATTTTTTAAAGAGAAATTATTAACACAGGTATTTTTGATAGATGTACTATTACCATAAACTTTAAATATCATCTTGAGGCTTTAACTTTAATGTTATTGCAGGCACCTTAAGTTCTATCTAGAAAATACTCTTGATAGTGAAAATCGGTATTTCCAACGCTTTTTTCTTTTTGAGTAGCCCAAGGATTAGCAGGTTAGATATCGAGGCGATCCAGCATTTCTTCCAGTGCCTCCCCCACGCCCGTGCGCCACAGATAGGTGACGCGCGCATCCGCACGCCCGGGGCCACCATTCATAACCGCCACGGGTTTATCCGCGCGCAGGGCATCAAGCACAATCTTGTAGCTGCTCATAACCGCGACCGAGGAACCCACCACCAGTACACCCGAAGAATCCGCGAGCATCTGCTGCTGGCGGGCCTTCCGGTCGGCGGGCACAGATTCACCAAAATAGACGACATCAGGCTTAAGTTTCGTCGAGCCGCAAACCGTGCACCCCACCATTTGAAAGCTGCGAATATAGTCGTTATCGAGCTCAACATCGCCGTCAGGATTAACCTGCAATTCGGTACTTTCGAGGCGTTCCAGATACCCCGGATTTGCTGCGTCCAAGCGGATATCCAGGCTCTCACGCGACTCGTGCGTTCCGCAGTCCAGGCACAGAATTGAGGATAAATCGCCGTGCAGCGCCAGCACGTTCTTGCTTCCGGCACTCACGTGCAGACCATCAACATTTTGGGTAATCAGGCCGTTCACCGCACCCGCATGCTCAAGTTCGGCGAGCGCATAGTGAGCCCGGTTCGGGGATGCGCGGCGCATGCGCCTCCACCCGACATAAGACCGAGCCCAGTAGCGTTGGCGGGCAGCATCGTCGTAACGGAATTCTTGGTAGGTCATGGGCCGGTGGTCTAAGAGTGATCCTGAGGGTCCGCGATAGTCCGGAATACCGGATTCGGTACTGACCCCAGCGCCGGTAAGCGCCAAAACGCCGCCGGTGCGGAGCATTTTTTCGATGCCCTCGGCGGCGTATTGAGGGTCGTGCGGGGTGACGGTTTCGGTGACGACTCGTTCAATGGAGCGAATGGCGGCGCGATGCGCGGAGGCGATGAGTGTGCTTTTCTCGCCCGCGTCTGCGAAGTTCTGCGTATCGGTCCATTTTTCCATGTGTCTAGTGTATGTCGGGGATGTTTCTCTCCCCCAGTTAGGGACGGGCAACTTACTTCCCTGTTCGGGTTCTCTTGATCACAAACTCCTATATACAAGACTAGTATTACTGATAGTATTATTAGCAACAGCAATAGTGAAAGGAAGCATCATGGCAACCCCAACTATCGACGCTATGATCCTGGGAGCTCTGCACGAGCACCCCATGAGCGCCTACGAAATGAACAAAATGATGGACCAGCGCGGAGTGCGCGGTTGGGCGCGCATCAGCTCACCCTCCGTGTACCGCAACCTGGTGCAGCTCTACAAGCAGGGATATGTGGAGAGCACCACCGTCAAAGACAGTGCTATGCCTGAGCGCACGGTCTACTCCATTACTCTCGAAGGCAAGGAACGTCTTCATGAGCTTCTCTACGATATTGCCTCCAGCCCGGCGCGCGTAGACTTCAACTTCGTCTCCGTCATCGCGAATATCCGCATGGTGGATGAGAAGATGGGGCACGAACTGTTGCAGTCTATCGCCGATACCTACAGCGAATGGGCAGATCGGCTGGAACAGGCTGCCGCATCCATCGACGATCAGATAGAGGCGAAGGCAACCCTAGAGCTGTGTTCCGATACCTACCGACTTATTGCGGACTGGGCACGCAAATTCGAGAAGGATTTCTATCAGAACCGCAAGAAGTAAGAGCTGATTCCACGCGTTAAAGACTGAGTTCTGGGAGCATAAACTATGCTCCCGCCTCGGGCAAAGATAAAAACACGGCTCGGAACGAAACCTTATACGTTATGTTTCATCTATAGGTATGACTGGGTTTCCTCGGAGTAACTAACCCTCCTTGAAAGTGCCTGTGGGGCAAGCAGTAGCATGATTTTTATGTCAAACACTATGAAAACAATTGCTATGCTACGTTCCCTGCCAATTTCTGACCCAGAAGCGCTCATTGAGGCTGAAATGCCCATCCCTGTTCCGGGCGCCCAGGATCTCCTAGTTCGAGTGAAAGCTGTCTCTATCAACCCCGTGGATGTCAAGGTACGCGCGGGTGCAGGAGTTCAGCAAGATCCTAAAATTCTTGGTTGGGATGCGGCAGGTATCGTCGAGTCTGTAGGAGAAAATGTATCTGGTTTTGTCCCTGGCGATGAGGTTTATTACGCTGGTGATCTCACACGCCCAGGTTCAAACGCAGAATATCAGACGGTAGATTACCGTATTGTCGCTAAGAAACCTGCATCGCTGGGGTTCACGGAAGCGGCCGCCATTCCACTTACCGCAATCACTGCGTGGGAAACGCTCTTTGATCATATGGGTCTCACCAAAGATACTTCGGGTAACCTTTTGGTGATTGGAGGGGCAGGCGGAGTCGGTTCTATGGTAATCCAGTTTGCAAAAGCACGAACTTCTCTTCGCGTAATTGCATCAGCCTCACGCCGAGAATCCGCTGAATGGTGCAAGAAGCTGGGAGCGGATGACATTGTGGATCACAGCAAAGATTTGGGGCAGCAAGTTCAGGATCTTGGCGGTGCCGACTACGTTTTCTCTGCTTACACTGAACATCGTGAAGAGGATATTGCCTCTGCCATGAATCCGCAGAGTCAATTAGTTTTTATTGACGATCCTCAGACTTTTAACATTGGCGCTTTTAAACCTAAGTCGATCTCTGTGACGCCAGAATTTATGTTCACTCGTTCCATGTTTGCAACAGAGGATATGGCGTATCAGTCTGATCTGCTGAGGCAGGTAGCTGACATGATTGACTCGGGACAGGTTACGGGCACTCTCACCGAGACTTTAACAGGACTTAGTGTTGAGTCTTTCCGTGAGGGGCATCAGAAAGTTGAAAGCTCCCATATGATCGGAAAACTCGTCATCTCTTATTCTTAAACTCCCGTCAATGTGAGGAGGGGCTATCGTGCAGACGATAACCCCTCCTCATATATATTCTGCCGCTATTTCGTCGTATCGTACACGTCTTGTGCGTCAAGTACTTCTTGTTTATGAGCCTCAGACCATTGGCGAAGAACTTGTAAAGGCTCAATTAGGGTTTCACCCAATGGGGTAAGTTTATATTCCACAGTAACGGGTACGGTAGGAAAGATAGTCCTGCTCACTAAACCGTCGCGCTCTAATGTCCGGAGGTTCTGGGTCAGAACTTTCTGCGTTATGCCGGTGATGCTACGCCTCAACTCTGAAAAACGTTGAGGTCCCTGCTGCAGACGCCCGATAATAAGTGCCGTCCATTTATCCGCGATCCTATCGAGAATATGTCGGCACGGACAGTTCTTGTTGTAAACGTCAGCGTTATTCTCACAAGTATCCATGAGGGAACTATAGCATTTTGAAATATCTAGAAGCTTATGCAAACAGGCGTATCGGTCCTTAGCTCTGCAAGCACGAACTCCTCCGGGAGTGGAAAGTTGCAGCGGGAGCGTAGTTTACGCTCCCGCTGCAACTTAGCATTCTGTTTCGCGCTGTGAAGAGTTAGTCGTCACGCTTGGAGGTCACTGACAGACCGTCCATCGCAACATCCGGGTTCACATCCACCTCTACGGTATCGCCATCGTGAATAGCGCCCGAGAGGATGCCCTTCGCCAGACGGTCGCCGATCTCGCGCTGTACCAGGCGGCGCAGCGGGCGGGCACCGAAGGCCGGATCGTACCCTGCCAAGCCCAGCCACTCCAGGGCGGCGGGGGTAACATCCAGGGTCAGGCGGCGGTCGGTCAGACGCTTGCCCATGCCCTGAATCTGCAGGTTAACAATCTGTCCCAGGTGCTCGGAAGAGAGCGGCTCGAACATGATGATGTCATCCAGACGGTTCAGGAACTCGGGACGGAACGCCTGGTGAACCACCTGCATCGCCTTCTCGGTGCGCTCCTCAAACGGCATCTCCTGATCGACCAGATACTGGGAACCCAGGTTCGAGGTCAGAATCAGAATCACGTTGCGGAAGTCCACGGTGCGACCCTGACCGTCAGTCAGGCGACCGTCATCAAGCACCTGCAGCAGGATATCGAAGACCTCGGGGTGAGCCTTCTCAACCTCGTCCAGCAGCACCACGGAGTAGGGGCGACGGCGCACGGCCTCGGTCAGCTGACCGCCCTCTTCGTGACCCACATATCCGGGAGGCGCACCCACCAGGCGGGAAACGCTGTGTTTCTCGCCGTACTCACTCATGTCGATGCGCACTAGGGCGTGCTCGTCGTCAAACTGGAACTCCGCCAGAGCCTTCGCAAGCTCGGTCTTACCCACACCGGTCGGCCCCAGGAACAGGAAGGAACCAATCGGGCGGTTCGGGTCGGAAATTCCGGCGCGGGCGCGGCGAACCGCATCCGCTACAGCAACCACGGCAGCTTCCTGACCGATCAGGCGTTCACCGATGCGTTTCTCCATCTCCAGCAGCTTCTCGGATTCGCCCTGAAGCATGCGCCCGGCGGGAATGCCCGTCCAGGAAGAGATAACCTCGGCAATGTCGTCAGCCGTGACCTCTTCAGAGACCATAGCCTCGCCATGAGCCTCAGTTTCGGCGCGCTGAGCTTCCTCCAGTTCCTTCTCCTTGGCGGGAATTTCGCCGTAGAGCAGGCGGGATGCATCCGCCAGGTTGCCCTCGCGCTGTGCCACCTCGGCACGCGAGCGCAGCTCGTCGATTTCACTCTTGAGATCACCCACACGGTTCAGACCGGCCTTTTCGGCTTCCCAGCGGGCGTTGAGCGCATCCAGCTGTTCTTTCTTATCAGCCATGTCTTTACGCAACGCCGCCAAGCGTTCCTTCGACGCTGGGTCGGTCTCGTTCTTGAGGGCCAGTTCTTCCATGGTCAGACGGTCTACGGCGCGGCGCAGCTGATCGATTTCCTCGGGGGCCGAGTCGATCTCCATGCGCAGGCGCGATGCTGCCTCATCCACCAGGTCGATCGCCTTATCGGGCAGCTGACGTGAGGGAATGTACCTATTTGAAAGTGCTGCGGCGGCGACTAGGGCGGCATCCGAGATTTGCACCTTATGGTGCCCCTCGTAGCGTTCCTTGAGCCCGCGCAGAATACCAATAGTGTCATCAACACTCGGCTCACCCACGTAAACCTGCTGGAAACGACGCTCCAGGGCGGGGTCTTTCTCAATGTTCTCGCGGAACTCGTCAAGCGTGGTAGCACCAATCATGCGCAGCTCACCGCGTGCCAGCATGGGCTTGAGCATATTGCCCGCATCCATGGAACCTTCGGATGCGCCCGCACCAACCACGGTATGCATCTCGTCGATAAAGGTGACGATCTGGCCTTCGGATTTTTTGATTTCTTCGAGCACGGCCTTGAGGCGTTCCTCGAATTCGCCGCGGTATTTAGCGCCCGCAACCATGGACCCAAGGTCAAGGCTGATCAGGGTTTTACCGCGCAGTGATTCGGGGACGTCGCCAGAGACCATGCGCTGAGCCAGCCCTTCGACCACAGCGGTTTTACCGACGCCGGGTTCACCAATGAGCACGGGGTTATTCTTGGTGCGCCGTGAGAGCACCTGCACCACGCGGCGGATTTCAGAGTCTCGACCGATCACGGGGTCGAGTTTGCCTTCACGGGCGAGCGCGGTCAGGTCGGTTCCGTACTTTTCAAGGGCCTGGAAGGTGCCTTCGGGGTCCGGGGTATCCACGGTGCGGTCTCCTCGTACTTGGGGAATGGTCTCTTCAATGACTTTGGCAGTTGCGCCCAGGTTTTCAAGTGCGCGAGCGGTATCGCTATCGCCGCTTGCGATGCCCAGCAGCAGCATTTCGGTAGAGATATAGGTGTCACCGAATTTTTGGGCGTGGGTCTGCGCGCTCTGAATAGCGGCGAGGGCGCTGCGGCTGAAGTTTGCGTTCTGCACGGATGCGCCAGATGCCTTCGGCAGCTTCTTAATCTCTGCAGATGCGGCTTCCGAAATGGCATCGACATCAAGCCCTGCGGCCTTGAGAACCGCTACGGCAACGCCTTCTCGCTGATCCATCAGTGCTTTGAGGATGTGCGCAGGTTCGATGCTGGGGTTACCCGCTGTCTGCGCGTTCATATTAGCGGCGGAGAGCGCTTCTTGGCTCTTGGTTGTGAATTTTGCGTCCATAAATCTTATCCTTTCGCGTCTTGTGTGGGGCGCATCCTGCGCCTTCTTTTTACAGCTAACTTGAGTCTACTACACTCAATGTTTGGATGCAAGGGGTTACCGACGGTTTTCGGGACCAAAATTCAGTGTTAAAAAAGGCTCTTTATGCGAATAAAGCGGCGAAAAATACAACTTTATTCGTATCAAGAGCCTTTTAGGGCGCGGGGGCGAGAATCAGATAGGCCTCAGTCCAAGAAATCATACGGGCTTTGTTGTCGCGCCTGCTCCTCCAAAACCTCGTCGGTAACACCCTGCTGCATGCGCGCCGAGCGCCTATTGGCATTGAAAGCGATCACGGCGGCGGTAATAGCCATGGCAAAGGTCAAAATTCCGAAGGTATTCCCAAATCCTGCACCGTAGCCCACGTAATCGGCACCCGCAAGCGCGCCAATTCCTGACACCGGCACCCCGGCACGGTAGTCGGGGATGAACATCCCAAAGAGAAATGCGAGCGTCCAGCAGGCCCACACGGAAAATACGAATCCCCAGGATGCACCAACCCGCAGGTGCTCGCCACTGGCAACGCGACGATGCGCATCACGAAACATCCACCACGCACCCAAGCACAGAATTACGGCGAGTGCTGGACCGAATGAGATAGCAAAAATAGGCACGAGATCACCGGCGGCGCCAAAGAGGGCACGACCTACGGTAATCCAGGCGGCAGAAACAAACGCCATGGGGTAGGCGGCATAGAGGGTTGCAACCTGCATGACGGCAGGTGTGCGTGCGGCTAATGAATTTACGTGCGGATGCGATCCGGAGTGCTCTGATTTTTCGTTCACTGTGCCATCTTAAACGGTTTGTGCCCCAGGCTGGGGCAGCACTCACCATGTCAGCGGGCTTTCTGCGGTAAATCCCGCATAAACCTAAACTTAAACCAAAAACTTTATTGTTATACTGAGCACATCGGGCGCTTGCGGGTGCCCATACCAACCACAGCGATAAATATTGGGAGCCTACATGAAAATATTGGCTTTAGGAGCAAGCGGTCGCACTGGAAGCCTTTTCACCCGCAAAGCGTTAGAGGAGGGACACACGGTCACCGCCTATGTGCGTAACCCCGATAAGGCGGCAGCGCTTTTGGGGGAACACCAGAACCTCATTATTGTCCCTGGTGCCCTGAACGATGCTGAGCGGCTCGCCACGGTTTCTTCCGGGCAGGATGTGATGGTTAGCATCCTGGGGCAGAAAGCTACGGTACGGGAGTTTCTATCGACCAAGTTCATGCAGAAGCGCCTGCCGCTCATTATGGAGGCGGTAGTGGGTGCGGGTGTGAAGCACTGCGTTATTATGAGCGCCTACGGGGTAGGTGATACGGTACGGAGCGCATCTTTCTTAATGCGTGTAGTGTGTAAGACCATTATGCGCAGTATTTTTAGGGACCGCGTGAAGGCCGACGCTATGGTTACTAAGTATCAGCCGTATATTTCGCGGGCACTGCCGGGCAGGCTGACAGATAAGCCGGGTAAGGGCGGGGCGAAGGTGGTTGATGTGACGAGTGTTGCACAGGTTCCGGGCATCCCGACGATTGCCCGTGAGGATGTTGCTGATGCTCTGCTCAATATTGCGGGAAACCCACTGAACGCGGGGACAGATTTTCTGGTGACGATTGATGACGTTGTCCTACGGGCTACCTAGAAATGCCCGGTAGGCTTAATCTATGACGAATAATTCTTCTTTTCCCGCCGCAATTCTTTTCGACCATGACGGCACACTTGTAGATACCGAGCCGGTGTGGGCTGCCGCAAAGGTTGCTCTGGCAGCCGAGTTCGGTGGCACCTGGACCGAGCAGGATACCCTGGATTGTCTGGGGCTTTCCATGAAGTTTACGCTTGACCGCCTGCGCGAACGCGGGGTTGATCTGCCGGATGAGCAGATTAACGAGCGCCTGGTTGCTAAGGTTCGTGAGGCACTGGCGCATCAGCAGGTGGAGTTTCTGCCCGGTATTGAGCGTTTCCTAACCCAAGTGCGTGATGCCCAGATTCCGGCGGCGATTGTTACGAATGCGACTACGTCGATCGCTCAGCGTACAGCCGATACCGCCCCAAAAGGAACGTTCTCGGTCATTATTGGCAACGATGAGACAACGCATCCGAAGCCGGATCCACAACCGTACCTTTTGGCGGCGCAGCGTTTGGGGGTTGAGCCTAGCCGGTGTGTGGCGCTTGAGGATTCGCCCTCCGGGGTGCGCAGCGCAACGGCGGCGGGCATGAAGGTAATTGTAGTGCCGGGTGAGCTTGAGGTTCCTGCCGAGCTGGGGAATGCCCGCATGTTACATACCGAGTTAACGTTGGATGCGGTGCGCGCCTTAGGCGAATAGCCGCCCGATTTTCGCATTCCTCACCGTATTCACGATGATGATTCGCTGATTGCACAGGGTTGTGGCAGGGTGTGCTAAGCCTTATCTGGGCTATTTTTTAGCATTGCCAGAACCACTTCCAAAGCCAACCTTATTATGAGTTACTAAAAATAAACTTGACTCCGGGGTGTAAAAATGATTTACTAAGGATAACGCTTTTGTGGGGAAATAGCGGGCGAGAATCCCCCGCCATCTACCCCTTGAAGCAGCATCTACACACTCAGAAGGAGTCTCATATGACATTCGCACAATACACCGCACCCGGTCTTACTCTTGACGAAGGCAAAGAAATTTCCGAGGTTCTACAGGCTCGCCTGCACGACCTCAACGAACTGCATCTTTCCCTGAAGCACGCACACTGGAACGTAACCGGTCCCGACTTCATCGCCGTGCACGAAATGATTGACCCGCAGGTCGACACCGTTCGCAACTTCGTGGACGACATCGCAGAACGTATGGCAACCCTGGGTGCAACCCCCAACGGTCTCGCCGGTGCACTGGTCGCAGCACGCAACCACGAGGATTACCCCGTAGGCCGCGCTCGCGTGACCGAACACCTGCATGCCCTCAACGACGTCTACACCCGCGTGATCGAAGACCAGCGCAAGGCTATCGAGTTCGCCGGCAAGGTTGACCCCATTACCGAGGATCTGCTGATCGGCCAGACCGCTGAGCTTGAGAAGTTCCAGTGGTTCGTTCGCGCATTCCTAGAGAACAGCGCAGGCGAAATCAAGTAATCCGCACACAGGATTTTAGAACGAAAGGTGTCGTCTCCCCTACGCGGGAGGCGGCACCTTTTTCTTAACAACCGTTTCTCACGCTACCTGTAAATTCTTTTTCGCGTGAAGAAACGTACCAATGAGGGTACTGGGAAAGATATTTTTCGACGCAGCGAACATAAAAGCACCGGCACCTTTTCCTAGATTTTCGAGTACGAACCCCCTATGCTGGTGAGTTGCACACCAATCTACCCGGGATATCTATGACATCGGCCGAACCGCATAAAACTCAGAGCGAGCATCTTCTCACCGCCCAGGCTGAGGGGGTTCGCACCGCATCCGAAGATTCCTCCCCGGCAGCCGGGCACATACCGGCACGGCACCACCCCGTCACCCAGCCGAGTGATGCGCAGATCCGGCGGTGGCGGCGCTATCTCGCCGATGAAGAGTCGGAGGCGCGCATCTACCGCTACCTGGCCCAGCGCGCCGAGGGCGAAGAGCGTGAGATTCTGATGCAGGTTGCCGAAGCCGAGAAACGCCATCAACAGCACTGGCGCGATATGCTTGGCGAACATGCCGGTAAACCCTCACGTCCTTCGCTATCTTCGGCGATTTTGCAGTTCCTTGCGCAGCATTTCGGGTCGGTTTTTATTCTGGCGATGGCTCAGCGTGCCGAATCCCGCTCCCCCTACGCCGAAGATCCCGACGCCACCGAAGAAATGGCGGCTGACGAGGCTATTCACGAAGAAATCATCCGTGCCCTGGCCACTAACGGGCGTGAAAAGCTCTCGGGCAACTTCCGCGCGGCGGTGTTCGGCGCGAACGACGGGCTGGTCTCAAACCTGGCGCTGACAATCGGTATTACGGCCTCGGGCGCATCCAGTTCTATGGTGTTACTTTCGGGGATTGCCGGGCTGCTCTCGGGTGCGCTTTCTATGGCGGCGGGCGAGTTCGTTTCGGTACGTTCCCAGCGCGAACTTTTGGATGCATCCCAGCCGACCCAGGTGACCCTGCGTGTGGCGGGCGACCTTGATATTGATGCGAACGAGCTTGAACTTATCTACCGGGCGCGCGGTATGGATGAGGAGGCGGCGCATCACCGCGCACTGGAACGTTTCGGGTACCTCGACTGTGATTGCGACCCATCGCTGTCGCATCGTGCTGATGAAGAGGGTGAGGAAGAAAACGTAGCGCTGGGTACGGATATTGGCGCGGCGGCGGCATCGTTTAGCTTCTTCGCATCCGGGGCGCTCGTGCCGATTCTGCCCTATATTTTCGGGCTTTCCGGCGTCTGGTCGATGGCGCTTTCGCTCCTGTTCGTCGCCATGGCGTTGGGCTTCACCGGCGGTATCGTGGGGCTGCTCTCGGGGTCTTCCCCGATGCGCCGCGGACTGCGCCAAATCCTTATCGGACTAGGCGCGGCGGGCATCACCTACCTGCTGGGCCTAGCCTTCGGCACTACGCTGGGTTAGGGTCCCCGAGAAAAACTATTCTGGAAAGAATACTTATCTGCGTTCATATGTGGAGAGTGATTCTTTAGAGGTTGTTTTGCAACCGCCATACAGCCCACTCACCACGAAAAATATTCTCTGGCCCAGATTTTAGGAACAAGTGGTGTAGGCAGCTGAGAAGCCGGTGTTTCGTTGCATGAGCGCAGTGCCCCTCCATGAGCAGCCCCTAAAAGTAGGCTATTTATAAGTATTGACACCATATTATTCTAGTACTAGAGTAGAAGTATTCTACTACTAGAATAATATGATGAAGGTGTCTATGGGTATTTCATTAAATGAACAGCTTATTCTAGGTATTCTGACTGAAGGGCCGCAGCACGGTTATCACATTGAACAGGTAATTACAGAACGTGGTATGCGTCAGTGGTCAGACATTGGGTTCTCGTCTATTTACTACATTCTTGATAAATTAGAGAAAAAGGGGCTGGCTGATAGTAAAGCCAGTAAAGGTAAAGAGAAAAAGGAATATCAGATTACCGATAAAGGTGTTGAAGCCTTAAAGGAAGCAACACTAGAGATGATTTGCGAACGTAAGCCCACAAACACACATTTCATGACGGGGTTCGCAACCAGTTTTCTTTTAGACAACGAGGAGTTAATCGTCGCACTTTCCAAGCGAAAGGAGAACCTTGAGACTGACCTCAGCAACATGTTACACGAACGAGAAAATAGTCAGCATCATGCCCCCATTGCTCAGCAGCTTTTTAGTCTCGGGCAAGCGCTAATGCTAGCAGAATTAGATTGGATCAACCAGGAAATTCATCTACTTCAAGGAGGAAATGAAGATGGCATTTGATTATAAGAAAGAGTTCAAGGAGCTCTACCAACCCAAGACAGAACCCAGCATTATCACTGTTCCCACAATGAACTATCTGGCTGTTCGCGGTACAGGCGACCCTAATCAAGATGGGGGCGAGTATAAAGAAGCTATTGAATTATTGTATGGAGTGGCTTATACCCTAAAAATGAGCCATAAAGGTCCTCGCAAAATAAATGGATTCTTTAACTACGTTGTTCCTCCTCTTGAAGGTTTTTGGTGGCAAGATAAAAGCGGAAATGCAATGGATTATACAAGGAAACAAGATATGCATTTTATATCTGCCATTCGATTGCCAGATTTTGTAGCCAAAGAAGACTTCGACTGGGCTGTTAAAACAGCCACGGAGAAGAAAAAGCGTGATTTTTCAAAGGTCGAATTTCTAACTTACAACGAAGGACTCTGCGTACAATGTATGCACATTGGTACTTATGACAGCGAGCCTGAAACCGTTGCTGCAATGCATGAGTTTGCCATTCAAAATGACTATCAAATAGACATGAGCGCAGAGCGCCTACATCATGAAATTTATCTCAGTGACCCGAGGAAATCCAACCCAGAAAAAATGAAGACTGTTGTCCGTCATCCGATTAAATAAGAGTGGCGTTTATTCACTAGAAGATAGCACCCTGGCTGTGAGAATATACGAAGCCCCCGGCGGCGCGAGCGTAATACTCGCACCGCCGGGGGTCTTATTAGCTGCCCTACCCGGGCGGAATGCTACTTGTTGGCGAAGATTTCGCGCATCAGATTAGCGGCCTCGGAAGGGGTCTTGCCAACCTTCACGCCAGCAGCCTCCAGAGCTTCCTTCTTCGCCTGTGCGGTCCCCGAAGAACCTGAGACGATCGCACCCGCGTGGCCCATGGTCTTGCCCTCAGGAGCGGTGAAACCAGCCACGTAACCGACTACGGGCTTGGTGACGTTCGCCTTGATGTACTCGGCGGCACGCTCCTCCGCGTCGCCACCAATCTCACCAATCATCACAATGCCCTCGGTCTCCGGGTCAGCCTCGAAAGCCTCCAGAGCGTCAATATGGGTGGTGCCGATAATCGGGTCGCCGCCAATACCGATAGCGGTGGTGAACCCAATGTCGGCGAGCTCGAACATCATCTGGTAGGTGAGGGTACCCGACTTGGAGACAAGACCGATCTTGCCCTTTCCGGTGATATTCGCCGGAGTAATACCGACCAGGCACTCCTCAGGGGTGATAATACCGGGGCAGTTCGGCCCGATAATGCGGGTAATCTGCTTGCCGTTCTCGTCCACCGAAGCCTTCGCGGCAGCCCAGAACTCAGCGGTATCCTGCACAGGCACGCCCTCGGTAATGACGACGACCAGACCGATCTTAGCCTCAATAGCCTCAAGCACGGCGGCCTTGGTGAAGGCGGGCGGCACGAAAACAATCGAAACGTTTGCACCGGTTTCGGCAATAGCCTCGGCAACAGTACCGAAAACCTTCAGCTCAACATCGGAGCCGTCCTTTGCCTTGTGGGTAACGGTGGTGCCAGCCTTGCGGGCGTTCACGCCGCCCACAATGTTCGTGCTAGCTGCGAGCATACGAGCGGTGTGCTTGGTGCCTTCGCCGCCGGTGATGCCCTGAACGATGACCTTAGAGTCTTTGTTCACAAAGATAGACATAGTTTTTCCTATAAATCCTTCGGTGGCGATTACGCCTTGTTAGCGAGCTCTGCTGCCTTGTCGGCGCCTGAATCCATGGTGGTTGCCTGCACCACGAGCGGGTGGTTTGCCTCAGAGAGGATGCGGCGGCCTTCCTCCACGTTGTTGCCGTCCAGGCGCACCACAAGCGGCTTAGTTGCGGAATCGCCCAGAATCTCAAGCGCCTTCACGATGCCCTCAGCCACGGCATCGCACGAGGTGATACCGCCGAAGACGTTCACGAAAACGTTCTTAACCTGCTCATCGCCCAGAATAATCTCAAGGCCCGCAGCCATAACCTCAGCGGATGCGCCGCCACCGATATCGAGGAAGTTGGCGGGCTTCACGTTGCCGTGTTTTTCGCCAGCGTATGCCACCACATCCAGGGTAGACATCACCAGACCGGCGCCGTTGCCGACAACGCCAACTTCACCGTCGAGCTTCACATAGTTCAGGTCGTGCTGCTTAGCCTTAGCTTCCAGCGGGTTTTCGGCGGATTTATCGACAAGCGCCACGTGATCGGGCTGGCGGAATTCCGCGTTATCGTCGAGAGAGACCTTACCATCAAGAGCCAGAATATCGCCTTCGGGGGTCTGCACGAGGGGGTTAACCTCAACGAGGGTTGCATCTTCCTTATTGAAGACATCACCCAGCTTCACGAGAACCTCAACCACCTTGGGCTGCAGTTCAGCAGAGAACCCGGCGGCCTCAACGATCTCCTGTGCTTTGGCGGAGTCGATACCCACCAGCGGGTCCACCTCAACCTTAGCGAGAGCCTCGGGGCGTTCAGCGGCGAGCTGCTCAATTTCCATGCCACCCTCTACCGAGCACATGGCAAGGTACGAACGGTTTGCACGGTCAAGCAGAATCGAGAAATAGTATTCTTCAGCAATGTCAGCGCCCTGTGCGACCAGCACGCGGTGAACGGTATGACCCTTGATATCCATACCAAGAATCTGCTGAGCGTACTCGTATGCCTCATCAGGGTTTTTAGCGAGCTTCACGCCGCCAGCCTTACCGCGGCCACCGGTCTTAACCTGAGCCTTAATGACGGTCAGGCCGCCGATTTCCTCAGCTGCTGCCTTTGCTTCTTCGGGAGTGGTCGCAACAATACCCTTGAGCACGGGTACACCGTGCTTTGCGAAGAGATCGCGCGCCTGGTATTCGAAAAGGTCCACAGGTGTCCTTCTTCGTCGAAGTGATGCCGCCGCATGGGGTGCGACGGCCTGGTCTCATGAGGTTCATACGATGCGCCTTGGCACCCGTGCGGGCGCGCGAAAACGCTTTCGAAATCCTCTCGTCTCTACTTTATCGGAAATATAGGTTAGTGTGCACTTATGGGTGCACATCAACCCGGTTTTTGTGGGTGGCATCACGTGTTCAGATGCGCCCTACGGGTCGGGGTCTACGAGACTTTCTCCAACGGCGCATACCGCAACAGCAAACGCTTCTCTTCGGAGGCAAAACGCACCTTCGCCACGGTCTTATCGCCGGTGCCTTCCAGAGCGAGAACTCGGCCCTCTCCAAACTTGGTGTGGCGCACCGTATCGCCCACCTTCAGCTGCGGAATTTCCTTGCCTTGATGCACCCGCGAACGGTTGCGCACCGCTCCGGATGCGCTGGCTGCGGCCGCCAAACCGTAGCTTGCCGAACCATTGACCTCAGCGGTTGATGGTTCACGGTTCGCTCGGGTGCGGGATTCATCGTATCCTGTGCCGTAGCCGCCCGTGCTGCGCCCGTCTAACCCGCGCCCATCAGCATTGCGCCCACCGCCGGAGCTGTATCCGCTCGCCCCGCGATAGCCGCCCTGCCCGTAGCCTCCATACCCGCTGGCACCGTTGGCGTATGCGCCCATCCCGGAGGCACCAAACCCGGCAAAACCGCCCAGGCGGCGCCACTCGATCAGCTCCTCGGGAATCTCTTCCAGGAAGGGTGAGGGCGGGTTGAACTGGCTCTTGCCCCACATCGTGCGGGTCTCAGAGCGGGTGATATAGAGCCGCTGCATCGCGCGCGTGAGCCCCACGTAGGCAAGGCGGCGTTCCTCGCTCATCTCGCCCTCGTCGGTCAGCGCCCGCTGATGCGGAAACAGCCCGTGTTCCAGTCCGGTCAGGAAAACAACCGGGAACTCCAGACCTTTGGCGGTGTGCAGGGTCATCAGGGTGATCATGCCCTGCGCCTTCGCCTCCGCGGCCTCGGCGGCAATCTGCGCGGCAGACGGGGTCTGCCCGTCGGCGGAGGCGCCTCGGGAGGGGATCGAGTCGGCATCTGCCACCAGCGAGACATGCTCTAAGAACTGTTCTAAGTCCGCGCCGGGGTTCTCCGCCTCAAACTCGACCATCGCATCCAGCAGCTCCGAGAGGTTTTCCACCCGGGATTCGTCCTGAATATCCTTAGATTCGCGCAGGGCGGCGAGATAGCCGGACTGTTCGAGCACCGCCTCTAGGGTTGTGGCGGCTGATTCAGTGCGCGCAATCTGGGCGAGGTCGTCCATGAGCTTGACGAACTGAGCATACTTTTTCACGGCGGCAGCGCCCAAACCCGGCACACTCCCCGGCTCGGCAGCAGCGGCACGGGCGGCGGCGAAGAAAGAAATTCGCTGTGCCGATGCGTGATCGGCAACCACGGTCTCAGATTTCGCACCGATACCGCGTTTAGGTTCGTTGAGAATACGCCGCACACTCACGTCGTCGTCCGGGTTTGAGAGGGCGCGCAGGTAGGCGAGCGCATCCTTAATTTCTTTGCGCTCATAGAACCGGGTGCCGCCGACCACGCGGTACGGCAGTCCGGCGCGCATCAGCAGTTCTTCAAGGGCACGGGATTGAGCATTGGTGCGGTAGAAAATCGCCACATCCGAGGGTTTGATGCCGTGTTCGTCGGCAAGCCGGTCTATTTCTTGGGCAATGTAGCGTGCCTCCGCATGTTCGGATTCGGCGACGTACCCCACGATTTTTGTGCCCTCCCCCGATGCCGTCCACAGCTTCTTGGGGCGGCGGTTGGGGTTGCGTTCAATCACGGCGTTCGCGGCGGAGAGAATGTTCTGCGTGGAACGGTAGTTCTGTTCCAGCAGAATAATGTGCGCATTGGGGTAGTCACTCTCGAAATCCGTAATATTGCGAATGTCGGCGCCGCGGAAGGCGTAAATCGACTGGTCTGAGTCGCCCACGACGGTCAGTTCGCCGGGCGGCGGAGCATCCGGGTACGGCCCCTGCTCGCGAGTGTTTCCCTGCGGATGCGCCCCCACTAACTCCCGCACGAGCGCATACTGGGCGTGGTTGGTGTCTTGGTATTCGTCCACCAGAATATGCCGAAATTTGCGGCGATAATAGTTTGCGATTTCGGGGAACTTCTTGAGCAAAAACACGGTTTTGCCAATGAGGTCGTCAAAGTCGAGGGAGTTCGCGGCGCGAAGGCGCTGGGTGTAGACGGTGTAAATCTGCGCGATAGTCTTTTCCCACGGGTTATTCGCTGCCGCCGCACTGTATTCTTCGGCGCTCACCAGCTCGTTTTTGAGGGCAGAAATCCTGTGCCCTACGGCCTTGGGGGCAAACTTTTTGGTGTCAAGGTTCAGCTCTTTGATAATGAGCGTGAGCAGGCGCTGCGAATCCGCCGAATCGTAGATCGTGAAGGTCGATTTGAGCCCGAGTGCCTTAGCTTCTCGGCGTAGCACGCGCACGCAGAAACTATGGAAGGTGGAAATCCACATGTGCTGTGCACGCGGGCCGATCAGCGCTTGGATGCGCTCACGCATTTCCGCTGCGGCCTTGTTCGTGAAGGTGATGGCGAGAATCTGCCCGGGAGTCGCCCGCCCGGTTGCGAGCAGATGGGCGATGCGGTGCGTCAGCACGCGGGTTTTACCAGACCCAGCCCCGGCGACGATCAACAGGGGTGAACCGGCGTGTAAAACAGCTTCGCGCTGCCGGTCGTTAAGCCCGTCGATCAGGGTTGCGGGGTCGATAGTGCTGAGCGAATAAGTGCGCTCCCCGTAAGGGTCTTCGGGATTGTACTCGCTTCCGTACCCGCCCACTCGGTAGGCGGGCGGCATGAACTCGCCGAGCGCATCCTCATGGGCGGTGACGGTTTGGGCATTCACCGCTTCAGGGTTGAGCTCGGGCATAAAAGATTCGTGGGCGAAGGGGTCTTCTTCCGGTGCGGAGCTATCTTCCGGCGGAATGTGGGCATCATATTCGGGGTCGTAGGGCGGCTGCGTGTTTTCGAGATCGGCAAAGAGGGTATCTGCGGCAGGCTCAACGCCGGATGCGGAGTTGGTGGGTTCGCTCATGGTCTACCTCGCTGCCTAGAATACACATTCGATATTCCATGCTACCGTATTTGCCCTCTCGCTCCCACCCATAGCGCCCGTTTGCCGCGCATAATTCGCTCTTAGCGGTACCCCACCGCGCGGTGTAGACATGTTACGATGACCGGATGGATCAGGTCATCACTCCCGCTATTTGGTGCGACGGCACCGCCGACGAAGCAGCACAGTTCTATACTGATGTTTTCCGCGATACATCCATTGCCGAGCAGGCGCCCGGGCTCACGGCGACGGTCAGCATCCACGGTTTCAGGCTCTCGCTCATCAACGGCGGTAACCAATATGCCCCGAACCCGTCGATCAGCTGCATCCTGAACTTTGATCCGCTCTTATTCGGCGGAGAGGAACAGGCCCGAGACTACCTTGATGAGCTCTATGAGCGGCTCAGCACCGGCGGCGTACTCATGGAGCTGGGTGAGTACCCCTTCTCCCCGCGCTACGCTTGGGTTCGTGACCGTTTCGGCATGACCTGGCAGCTCATGCTCACCGACCCGGACGGCGATCCGCGCCCCTTTGTTATCCCATCCTTCATGTTCGGCGGTACTAATCACGCTCATGCCGAGGAAGCCACAGACGCTTGGATCGCCCTGTTTGATAACGCCCGCCGCGGTGCTCTGTACCGTTACGAGGAAGGCGGACCGCTGGATGCGGGTACGGTCATGTTCACCGACTTTACCCTGCGCGGCACCTGGATGGCAGCCACGGACTCTGGGACCTTCCACGATTTCACCTTCACGCCCGGAGTCTCCATGATCGTCTCCTGCCGCGACCAGGAAGAGATCGACCGCTACTGGGCGGGGCTCTCTGCTGTGCCCGAGGTCGAGCGCTGCGGCTGGTGCATCGACCGCTGGGGTGTCTCGTGGCAGGTCGTCCCCCACAACATCGCCGAACTCATGGCCAACGCCGCCACACGCGATAAGATCCTGCACATGGGCAAGATCGACCTGGCCAAGCTATAACCCGCTGCACCACAGCCTTCCTAATATAGGGGTATCAGCAAAACGAGCGATACCGCGCGGCAGATGACCAAGAAGCCTGCCCCGCATATACTCCCATTCTTTTGGTAAAGGCCCCACGCTGACACAACCAGTCGCTCTGCGCAATAATGGAAGGTATGGGTCTATCACAAGGTCAGAAGAAACGCCTGTACGGCGAGCAGGCGCAGCAGGGGCAGAACCGACCGCAGCCTGGGCGAAAACCCCAAGAGCATAAAATTCATGAGCTCAAACAGGTCATGGATGACCGTGCCGTGCGCGCGAACGCACCCGCCGAACAGCAGCGTTCGAAGACCTTTCTGTACGTGGCGGTCACGATTTCTCTGCTGCTGGGCGCCTATGTGGCGTTCTGGGTGCTGCCAAGCTACGGCAGGCTGGCGAACGCCCAAGTCCCCGACCTCTCCCCCGTCACCTCAGCCGAAGCCCTGTCCGCCTTCGCTTCCGGACTGGGCGACAATCTGGGTGCGTATACGTATGCGCATCGTTCGGTGGGCATAGTTTTTGCGCTCTTTTTTGGGCTTTCGCTGGCGTTTCTGGCGTACACGTCACGCCTGCCGAAGGTACTGCAGGCACTGTTCACGGCGGCTCCGGTGGGCTACCTGCTCGTGCACATTGCCACGATTTTTATGCTGGATGCAGCGCTCGCCGACCCTGCGCATCAGCCCGGCGCCCTGAACGTGCTGTTACCCGTGGATTGGGCGCTGCTGCTTCTGTCTCTGGCGGGTATTGCATACCAGCTGGTGCGCAGCATTAAGGATGCGGCCTCCACCTTTATCGCGGGCGAGCCGAACGTCGAGGCAGACGGTAAATCCGAGGAATAACTTTCCCCTTCATCCTCTCATAAAAAAGGAACCCTAATTCACGATTAGGGTTCCTTTTTTATTCAAGGACTCATGCAGAGCCCCGCACGGAAGACGAGATCAGCGTTGGCTAAACTTTTGACGAAGCTGATGGACTACTTGTGCTCTCCTCACCTTCCTCTTTAATCTGGGTAACGACCCCTAGAACCTCCCACACACCATGCTTGTACTCGGCAAGCAGACGTCCCGTAAACTTTTTGGTAACTTTAGCGCCGCCGGGCACAAGTTCTTCTGCGTTACCGTCATTGACCTCAAACGCACCATAGTCAACAGAAAAAGTGCGGTCCCACGAGTAGTACTCACCCTCAGAATCTGGCACTTCGGTATCTAGGGTGTATGTGAATTTAGCGTTATCAACCCACCGTTTACCGTTGCGTACTTTTTCGAGCTTTTCTTTGGTCTCTGGGTCTAAATAATAGTTCTGCTCCACTTTATCCATGTTGCTTTGCTGGATCAGAGAATAATCACCCGTATTAATCGCATACTCAACCGCCGCCACCGCGTAGGCAATACTGTCTCTCAGTCCTTTAGCGGATTTTTCGTTCATAGTCGACGGTTTCTTGGGTTTGGGGGTGTTTCTCTGAGCGTGTTCCTTGGTGGCGGGTTCAAAGGTACCCGACTTCTCGTATTCGAGCACGGATTCAAAGTTAATATCGCCCTTGTAGCTGCCGCTCATATCGATACTCGGGCTCGGGCTTGACGACGCTGAACGTGATGCCGACGAACTGGAGCTTGAAGAACTCGACGAGGAACTAGAGCTCGACGAGCTGGAAGAAGACGATGAACTAGAGGATGCGGGCGACGTCGCCTCAATCCCATTCACCTTAGGGGCACATGCAGATAAAAATACGGCACCGGCGCTAGAGCCCAGAACCAGTAAGGCGGTTCGGCGATCGAACAGAGAAGACATGAGTAGAGTTCTCCTTATCGGAAGTGTTGGACAAATCGGTATATGTTTAAGTTTAGGCTTGCACTGCCCCTCTTAGCGCGGCACCGCGCACAAGTTCCCGTCATCATCAGCAATACTCGTCGCACAGGGGTATAGAGCAGTACAGCACGCACATTAGTAGTCCGAAAGGATAAACAGAGTCCTTCGGAGATAAATACCTTTACAGAGGCAAGGGCACTACGTTTTAGCTCTTATACTTCGGTTGATTGGCAACCGCGTTGGTTGTCCAAGCTCCGTTAATATACTGTGCCGTCAGAACACCTGTAAACTCTTCGCTATATGTCTCTTCATGGTCATCGTCTGATTGGTACTCAACTTTGCCGTCAATAACCTCGAATTTACCGTACTCAACGATAAATTTACGATCCCATTTGTATTTGCCATCGCCTTCAAGCTGGGGGCTCTCTTGGGTGAGCGTATAGTCGATCGTAACGTTATCTGGCCAGTATGTACCTTCACGGGTTTTATCGAGTCGCAGTTTTTCTTCCCTCAAGAAGTAGTTGCGTTCTGGCTCTACCATAGAGCTTTGCTCCAGCAGGGAATAGTCGCCCGTGTTGTAGGCGTATTGCGTTGCGGCAACCGCAAACGCGATGCTCAGGTAGAGACCTTTGAGCGATTTCTCATCCGCACCGGCAGGTTTCTTGGGTTTAGGAACATTTTTTGCCGGATGCTCCTTCGTAGCGGGCTCATATGTACCGGATTTCTCGTATTCCAGAACGGACTCAAAATCGATTTTTCCGCCATAGCTGCCGCTCATATCAATATCGGTTGCACCAGACTGCGATGATGAGGATTCTGAGCTTGATGAGGCAGAAGCCGATGAGGAACTTGCCGAGGCTGAACTCGGCGATGAAGAGCTTGAACTTGAAGAGGTACTCGGCGATGCATCAGACGACGATGCGCTCCCCGACCCGGAACTTTCAGCGGTGGAATTACCACCGCACGCGCTCAGTAGTGCCACACCGGCTCCGGTTCCGAACACGAACAATGCATTTCTGCGGGTAAAAATAGAAGACATCATTGCCTCTCATAGATATGTATGGGTGTTTATCGGTCACTTTCAGAATAAGCGTATAGGGCTGCCTACTTCAGGATTTGCGGCAAAATGTTATGGAATCTTTATGTTCTACACGCCGCATAAAGATGCTCCCGACCATCGAATGATCAGGAGCATCCTGTCAAAGAACAGCGCAGATTCGTTAGCGCTTCATCAATCTCTTAGGAGGAAGAATCCTTCTTCTCACCGTTGAAGAATCCGCTAAGAACCCATGCGCCGTTAGTGTATTTTCCGGTGATCGCTCCCCGGTAGTATTCCGAGGCAGGTTTATCGTCCGGCTTTGGCGTTGATGAGTACGAGGTATCGTGCACCTGGCCGTTACTTACGTAGTAACCACCGCGGCTAACAGTCAGTTTATAGTCCCAGGTGTATTCGCTCCCATTCTGTTGAGGCTGCGGGTCCAAGAAGGTGTACTTGTAGCTTGGATCATTTTCCCAGTAGGTGTGGTTACGAATATCTTCTAAAGGATGCTCCCGCGCGAACTGTTCCTGCTCGCTTTCGGTCATCCCTGACATCCGCACATAGGTATCGTCCCCCATATTCAGGGCATAGTCGATAGCTGCAATAGCATACGCCAAGCTGTAATAGAATCCTTCGGTGGATTCCAGGTTCATATTATCCGGCTTCTTGGGCCTTTTCAGGTTCCGAGCCGGGTGTTCCTTTGTAGCAGTCTCACTCACGCCTGCGCTCTCGTAGCTGTCATAATCCAGCCTCGGTTCACCACTCCAATCGGAGCGGGCGCTCGTGCTGGATGATGAGCTTGAGCTTGACGAGCTGGAGGAGCTCGAACTTGCTGGGCTTGAGGAACTTGAACTCGACGATGAGCTTGATGAAGAACTAGACTGTGCGGGACTTGGCGATGCAGAACTAGAAGATGATTCAGCGGATCCTTGACCGCCCGTCACCGAGTTACCACAGGCAGAAAGGAAGGCGGTACCGGCGCCAAGACCCAGCACCCCCAAGACCGCACGACGGTTCACAATAGAGGACATAGAGACCAGTCTCCTTTCAGACATCAATGTTCAACCGGTCACTTCTAGCATAGAATTATGTCTGAGCTCACTCCAGCAACCTCATGTGTGATATTAATAATATCTAAAACACTACCTTATAGTTCTACTAACTTGTAATAGATATTGAATGTATATTCTGAATGATTTGTTCCAGCTATATTAAACACCGTACAAGCAAGTCTATACTTCGGTGTTCTGCACCCTCAACACGGGCAACGGCGCCCTGCAGATAAAATAAAACCCGCTTGATGCTCCTCCGCGAGGAAGCTGCATCAAGCGGGTTCGCTACCCGTGCCCCCGAGACGATTCGAACGTCCGACACCTTCTTTAGGAGAGAAGTGCTCTATCCCCTGAGCTACGGGGGCAACTCGTTCCATTATACGGGCATCACACAGGTTTTAGCATCTTACACGCCCCTAGAATAGACGAGTGAGTATTTTTATCGACCCACCCGTCTGGCCCGCACACGGCACGGTCTTTTCGCACCTAATTTCTGACACTTCTTTGGCGGAACTTCACGATTTTGCGGCGAAAACCGGCATAAGTCCGCGTGCCTTCGATGCCGACCACTACGACGTTCCCGCGTATCGGTACGAGGGGCTGGTTCGTGCAGGTGCGCGCGAGGTGAGCGGATCGCGGCTGACGCGCATCCTGATAGGCAGCGGGCTGCGGGTGCCACTGCGGGAACGCCCTAACAAAATACACCCACGCCTCATGCGCGCTTGGGAATCTTTGCTGCCCGGACACACTGCACTGGGCGAAGATCTGCTGGCGCGTTATGAGCAGCCGCATCGGAAATACCACACGAGCGTGCATCTTTCGGAAATGCTCACCGCGCTCAAGACCCTTTACGAACAACACCACACCGCAACCCCGCGGGCGGTACTTCTGGCGGCATGGTTTCATGATGCCGTCTACGAGGCAAATCCCGGCGAAGACGAGGCAGCTAGTGCCGACCTCGCACGCAACGCCCTCACTCCCCTGGCAAGCACCGGGTCTCTCACGAACCGCGAGATTACCGCTATTGCGCACCTGATAGAGCTCACGGCTTCTCACCAACTAGCCGATGGTATTGAAGAATATACCTCTGGCGCGCTTACCCGCGCCGATGCAGCATTCTTCCTTGATGCTGACCTTGCGATTCTTGCCGCCGATAGCCCGCGTTATACCCGCTATGTCGCTGGGGTTCGCGCCGAGTACGCCCATTACGCTCCGGACGCCTTCACTCGCGGTCGAGCGGCGATTCTGCAAGGTTTTCTGAACCGCACGGCGATCTATGCCTCAGACACCGCACATCTTCTCTGGGATGCGCCTGCGCGTCTGAACCTCCGTACCGAGCTGGAGGGCTACCGCCCAGCGTTGAGCGAACAACCAACCAAGGAGGCACACTAAATTGTGCCTACCAATGAGTTAGTCCTACTCACTGCGGGGATTTTTTCGTGCCCTCGTTTTCTTGCGGTAGACCATGCGGGCACTCACCATACCGATAATAATGCCTATGCCGCCGACGACAGAAACCCACATGGCCGGGTTGCCGAGCGGCAGCGCGACGAGCAGACCGATCACAATGCCCGGAATCGCACCCGCCACCATGCCGATGGCAAGGTACGTAAATTCCTGGTCGGAGCTGTTCTTAGGGCTTTCAAACTGTGTTGGCATTCTTCTATGGTACCCGCATATCCTGCCCCGCAAGAACGCATTTTCGCCTCACGCCTAGAGACGTATACGGGGCGTGCGCCTGATCGACCATCAGACGCACGTCCCGTGTAACCTACCGAAAATAGCCTGAGGCGGGCTTAGTAGTACATGCCGTGGCGATAATCCCAACTGGGGAATGAGCCGCTCAGATGGCGCATAATCTCTTCATAGTCCAGACCCTTACGAATCAGGGTGGGGGCGGGGGTCACGCCGCGTTCACCGTGCTGTTCGGGCACTAGGTTGCCCTCGGCATCGACCATCGAGACCATCACGCCCTGTTCGTGGCGTGTTTCTTCGGTCTTATCGGGTTGAATGGATTTCACGTATTCATCGCCGCGCACGATCACGTCTACGCTGTTCTCGATGCGGTCGCCAATGCCCGTCACGCGCCCCTTATTCCCGATACCCGAGGGGTTTGCCGAGCTCGCAAAGGTCAGTTTCCCTTCATTCTCCCAGAGGGCACGAACAATCTGTTCTGCGGGAGTGCCAAAACGCACCACGAAACAGCTGGTTGCGCGCGCATCGCGGGCAAGTTCCTTCGTCGTTTCATCCGGCAGGTACTTTTCAGCGTCTTCGCGCCAGGGCAGAATGCATCCTAAAAGAATGTCGTCATCCCAGTGTTTCCGGTAGAATTCGCGGATTTCTGGAGTCATCTGGGCGAGTTTATCGAGCTGTTCTAAGGATGCGCACAGCACGACACCGGGCTTTTCGCGCTTGCGGAGCTTGGCGTCAAATTTACGTTCGAGGCCTTCGCCATCAGTAGCCATGAGGATATAGCCAACCTTTGTGGGGGCGACGATCAGGCCGCCGGTGCCTGAGAGGGTCGCTACGGCTGTCGGAGATGCCTCGCCCGTCCAGTCTTCGCGGATGGGAGTTGATGATGTATTTTCCATAGTTCAAGTATTGTACTCGCCCAGAAGACAAGGCAAGCCTATCTTTATATAGTCACATCATGAGATATTCACATGACCACGATGCGGTCTCTCCCGCGTTTTTCTGCCATAGAGCCGCAGTGTGAGGGCTTAAGCGTTTAGAATCCGCCGCAAGCCTTATGAGTGTGACACCAAGTCTGACACCGAAGTTCGAAAGGCATATATACCTTCCAGAGCACGCAAAGACGGCACCTATCCGATTGGACGGGTGCCGTCTTTGTCTAAGTTTTCTCTATCTCAGATGAGATTAGAAAGCGGTGTAGTAACCATCGACAGGCATGTAACCATTGCCATCAACGGGGGTCAGCTGGGTACCCTGCGAGGGGTTCAGAGCGGAGACCATCTGGCCGTTACCCACGTAGATACCAACGTGGTTGTAACCGTTGGTGAACACGATGTCGCCAGGCTGGGGGTTCGCGGTTGCGCGAAGCTCAGTGGACATGGTGTAGGTGTAAGGAGTCAGCTTGATGCCCTGCTGAGCAAAGATGTAGGAGACGAAGCCGGAGCAGTCCCATGCACCGTAGGAGCGACCGCCCCAAACGTAACCGGTACCCTGAGCAGCCTTAGCTGCAGACACGATAGCGTCGCGGGTTGCGTTGTTGGTAGCGGGTGCAGGAGTCTTATCTGCTGCAGGAGCAGGTGCCTGTGCAGAAGTAGTCTCAACCTGTGCGGTCTGTTGTGCAGGTGCAACGTACTCGGTCTGCTGCTCAGCCTGAGGTGCAACGTAGGAAGTTGCGGGGGTCTGGTAGCTGCTGTAATCGTACTCGTAGCTGCTGTAGTCGTAGCTCAAGTCGGTTGCTGCAGGAACCTCAGCAAATGCGTTTGCGGGAATGTTGGAACCGATAACAGCAGCACCGGCAACAGCAACGATACCTGCGTTACGAACAATCTTCTTAGCCATTAGTAATATTCCTCCATTGCCTGACGAGGTAAGCTGTCGGGCGCGAGCATGGATTCACTCGGTCACTTGCGCGACTTAGCCCCTAGGCTTCTCCCCTAAGGAGAAACCAAAAAGTGGTTCCCCCGCTTCTGCCGTATTGGGTAGACGTTCCTTGAAGTGCTGGCAGAACTCGGCGGATTCACTCCAAGGGTGTCCTCTTACGATTAGGATTTGGACACAAAATGAGAATACACAGAAAACTCTCAGTTGTCACCTCGTGTCGCCACCTTTTTTCACTCTAATAGTGTCAAATAGTCCATAACAGAGAGTTATCAATACTTTACGAAAAGAACACTTGTTCTTCTGAAATAAGCCCCTGACTAGTAGTTTTAGACAGTGTTCCGCGGATTTTAGGGGTTTTATCGACACCAATATCCAGCATTCCCAGGTTTCTTTAAGGTTGATCCATATCTCTTAAAATTTTTTTCTGCGCGAACGTTAATTTTCTCCTGATAGTCGCACCGTAAAGTTTTGTCGTTTTACGGCAGCTTCCGCGCTATATCTGGGATGTATCCCCCAAAACCTGGTTTTGAACATCGCGTCTGCAAAAGGCACGTCCGGCATGGATGCACTATGACACGCTAAATTCTCGACGATACAGATATATCGTCCCGAAGAGTATAATCCGGCAGCCACCCCCTATATATTAAGGAGTAACCGCAGCTCACACCCGCCCATTCCCGAGAATTCAGGATATAACAGAACCGTGGAGCTCACCCTACGGTAAGCCCCACGGTCAATTATGAGATCTATACGGGAAGGCGCGCTATCGGCCGCCTTCTACAACCGCCCGGCTGGCGAACGATACATTCTTTAGAGTGCAGATGCGCGCTTGACCACAATAGCGTTCGCAACATCCAAATCCAGCGAGATAGAGGCATCTTCGCCATCAGCACGCACAATCACATCGTTATTGTCGCCGCCGACCACAGACACCGAAGCGCCAAAGGTAATACCGGCGTCGGCAAGCACCTTGAGCAGGTCAATATCCGTCTGGATAGATTCGGGGAAGCGTGAAATCGTGAAGCGATCCTCTGGTCCGGAATCACGGGCAGCAAGCGCCATAGGAACAGTACGTTCGTCGTTCTTTTCGCTGTCGACGCCGAGTTCTTCAAGACCGGGAATAGCGTTGCCGTAAGGAGAGAATTTAGGCTGGTTGAGCATATCCAGAATGCGCCTCTCCACGTGATCGCTCATCACGTGCTCCCAGCGGCAAGCCTCATCATGTACATACTCGATATCCAGACCGATCACATCAGAGAGCAGACGCTCGGCGAGGCGGTGCTTACGCATAACCTCAACAGCCTTCTTGCGACCTTCATCGGTCAGTTCGAGGTGACGGTCGGGCTCAACAGTGAGCAGTCCGTGCTTTTCCATACGCGCCACGGTCTGTGAGACGGTCGGACCGGAATGGTCTAAGCGTTCCGCAATACGCGCACGCATGGGGGTAATGCCCTCTTCCTCAAGTTCGAGGATGGTGCGCAGGTACATTTCAGTGGTATCAATCAGATCGGTCATACCGTCTTATTCCCCTTATATACAACCTGCAGCCAAGCAAACGTAGCCTAGCCTTATATCGAACCTATATCTGAGTAACTATTATGTACCTTTTTAAGTAGTTTTGCCACGGATTACCCCGGCGCGTCGCTTGAAGCGAACTTTTCGCCTTAGAATCCATCTCGAAAATCGTTCCGAGTACATCCGCGAAAAGCAAAACTATCAAGGCGGCTCTCAGCAAAAGCTCACGCTAAACCTCTTCGGCATCCTCGGCGTCCTGCTGTTCCTCAGTGGATGCGCCCTCATCCTCAGCGCCGTTGTTATCACGTTCGCTGGCCTGCAGGCGATCTGCCCACGGCACCCATTCGGGGGCGAGAAGCGCATCATCACCGGGAATCAGACCGACTTCGCAGATAGTCGCGACCTTAGATCGAGGCGCCCGCGACAGAGTCGCAAACCAAAACCACCCGCGGTACCCCGGCAGCAGGCACTCAAAAAGATGCGTAGTCAAGCGCTCTTCTTCGCCGCGCAAATGATGCACCAGACCGATAGAGTTATGCGGTGCAACAGCCTCAACCCCGGTGAGTGCAATATCTTTTGCCTCCGCAAGAATATCGTCAACCTTCGTGGTGCGACGGCGCCTATGCGCAGGTCCCAGGGTGGGTTCCCCGGTAGGAAGTTCATCTTCCTTAACGACGAAAGGGTCATGCACAGCTGCCGTTGTCTCGGCATCATGTTCAAGCGTGGGCACGGTAGATTCGTCGGGCTGTTGGTTCACCTGTTCAGACATACTACCTATTAAAGCATCTCCCAGCGCGATGACGGCGAGGAGTTCGTGTGATGTTTTCGCCCGCATGCACCCATGTCAGACCCTAACCTGCGCAAACGCTGTGAATACTGCCCGCCACAGCGCAATATTGCGTTTTTCGGCGGGAGCAGGCCCATAAACCTGATACGGTTATGCCATGAGTAGCAAAAGCGTATCTTCCTCTGAGCCCGTAGAGGCCGCCGCTGCCCTTCCTTACACCCGAGCGATTCGCTGGCTAGGTACAGGCGGCGGTATTCTAGCCGTAGTATGCGTAATATGCGGCGTCGTCATGCTCCTCATGAAATGGGCGGGGGCGCATCCGCCAGCGCTCATGAGTCAGATTCCGCTGATTCTGCTTCCGGTCGCTTTTCTTGCGCTCATGGTCAGCATTGTGCTGGCGGTTCTGCGCAGGCGAGCAAGCTAAGACGCGCATACCGGTACATAAGATTTTCCGATAATTTTCCTGGTGAAAGAAGAGTACACAATGTCTGCAGAAGCTAAACTGCTCGTCGTTGATGACGAGTTCAATATTCTAGAGCTTTTGGCTACATCCCTGCGCTTTGCGGGGTTTGAGGTTGTCACCGCCGGTAACGGTCGCGAAGCGATTGAAAAGGCGGAAAACGAACAGCCGGACCTCATCGTCCTCGACGTGATGATGCCCGGTATGGACGGCTTTGAGGTGACTCGCCGTTTGCGCGATGCGGGGCGCACGTACCCGGTGCTGTTCCTCACCGCGAAGGACGCCACCGAAGATAAGGTTGCCGGCCTGGGCGCGGGCGGTGACGACTACGTCACCAAGCCGTTCTCGCTCGATGAGGTGATTGCCCGCATCCGCGCTATACTGCGCCGGTCACGCAACGTTCAGGAGGAAGACGACGCGATTTTGCGCGTGGACGACCTGAGCCTGAACATTGACACCCATGAGGTGTTCCTGGGAGACGAGGAAATCGACCTCTCCCCCACCGAGTTCAACCTGCTGCACTACCTGATGCTCAACGCAAACCGCGTGCTTTCGAAGGCACAGATTCTCGACCACGTATGGGAGTACGACTTCAACGGCGATTCCTCCATTGTGGAGTCGTACATTTCGTACCTGCGCCGCAAGATTGACAACAACCGAGAAGGACACGAACCGCTCATTCACACCAAACGCGGTGTAGGCTACATGATTCGCGGTTCTCGGAGCTAGTATCTCGTGCCACTGAAACCTGTTGATCGTCTTCCTCACTCGCTGTCGCTGCGAACCCAGCTGGTGCTGGTGACCTCGGTACTCATTGCGCTTGCCATCGCGGTCACCTCGCTCGTGGCGATTTCGGCATTGCGCGCCCAAATGGTGCATCAGCTCGACGAAGAGATGAAGGCGAGCTCTTCCTCGCTCGTTTCCTCCGTCGGAACCTCGCAGACCCGGCAGGACGGGGCGGTCGGCTCGTACCGGGTCTATGTACTCGATCAGCACGGAAACGTGCTGTACTCGATTGCGGGAGCCGATCAGCAGGCGGAAAACGAGCCGGTTCTGACCGGCTGGGATTCCGAAAAGGTCAAGAAATACCACGAAACCGGCACGACCGTGAACTCGCGGACAGGCTCTAACGACTGGCGTATTATGCCGATTTCTTTGGAGTCTTCAACCAACGGCCAGGCATCTTCAATGGTGATTGCCCTGCCGCTGAAGCAGACGAACCAGGTGGTCGCGTTGGTTGGGGTGCTGACCTTCGCGTTCGGGCTTGCCACACTTGCCGCTGCAATCGCGATGACCTGGGTTATTGTGACCCGCACCTTCGAGCCGCTGGCGCGTGTGGAGCAGACCGCCGCGAAGATTGCCGCCGGGGATCTCTCGCAGCGCATCGAGGATTACAACCCCAGCAACGAGATCGGCAACCTGGCAATCTCGCTGAATACTATGCTCGCGCAGATTGAGAGTTCATTTAATGCACAGGCGAAGTCAGAGGCGAAGATGCGCCGGTTCGTGGGAGACGCCTCGCACGAGCTGCGCACCCCGCTGGTGAGTATTCGCGGGTACTCCGAACTATACCGCCAGGGCGCCCTGCCCAACGATGAGGCCGTGGCAACCGCGATGGGGCGCATCGAGTCCGAGTCGAAGCGCATGGGCCAGCTGGTCGAGGATCTGCTCACGCTGGCGCGCATCGACGAACGCCGCGAATCTAAACTCGCCCCCTTCGACCTGTTCCACCTGGCGGTTGATGCCAGCAACGACGCCTACGCAACGTCGCCGGATCGTGAAGTCTCGCTGGTGGGCCTTACCGACGATGTGGCCCCCACAAGTGCACCCGTGATCGGCGACGAATCGCGGATGCGCCAAGTGGTCGCCAATCTGCTTACCAACGCGATGCGCTACACTCCGGCGGGCACACCCTTAGAAATCGCGGTTGGCGTGCGCGAAGATGTTCCCGGATACCCGCTCTCGGTTATTGAGGTGCGCGATCACGGCCCGGGTATTCACGGTGAAGATCGCGAGCGCGTGTTCGAGCGTTTCTACCGCACCGATACCTCGCGTTCGCGTGAGACCGGCGGCACCGGGCTGGGGCTGTCGATTGTGGCGGCGATTTTGGAGCAGCACGACGGTTCTGTGCATATTGAGGAAACGTCCGGAGGCGGTGCGACCTTTGTGATTAGCCTGCCATTCTATCCGGCGCCGGTGATAACCGATAACGGTGTTTCGCAGTAGCCGCTGGGCGGAGATATAGTTCGTCATAGTTCGGCTGGTGCGGATGAGAAACCGCATCCCATGCCGGTTTTAGGACGCTCTCGGACTGTGGATAACCGGTTTTTGTGTCCCGCGCGGGCAGTTATCCACAGACAGTAAGGTTCGCGGGCGCATCGCGATGGGCGTTTCTCTAGGGTAGATGGTGAGCGCTGCACGGCATTGAATTCTACGGCAGAATTTCACGTGGTCGGCAGCTTTCGAAAAACCTTTACACTCTACCCAGGAGGAATATCATGGCACAGTTCGTCGTCGATTCAGAGACTATTGCAGCGAAGGCAGCCCAGGCTAAAACCCAGGTCGCTAACATTAGCGCCGAGGTTACCGGGATGACCGCATCCCTACAGGATTTGCAGGGTTCGTGGACGGGCTCGGCATCGACGAACTTTCAGGCGGTGCTTGATAATTGGCGCGGCACCCAGAAGCGTGTGGAAGAGTCGATTACCCAGATTAACGAGGCTCTAGACCGTGCGGGTGTGAACTACGCGGAGACTGAAAACGCGAATGCTGCGATGTTCGTGGGCTAGGTTCCAGAGCCGCACTATGTGCACTGAACTTTAACGAGATAGCACGCGGGGCTGCCGTGAAGGATTGATAGCGGACTTCACGGCAGCCCCGGTTTTTCTTAGGCGCAGATGATCTGGTGACGTCGGTTCCCGCGCGGACTGCGCCGATTTATGCGGGCGATGTGCGAGCTTAGGATGCGGTAGTCTCTTGCCTAAACCGCAGCCGCCACCCGTTCGGGGCTGCTGCCGTGTCGTAATGCCACAGGCTCGAACGATTGACCCGTCCGCGTGCCGTCTGCACTGCCGCCATGATGAGCACATTATGATCATCGACAACCTGCACGCCCTGTTTGGCGGGGCTGCCCTGCTGGGTGAAGGCGCGCGCACGGTACGCAATGGTGTCGGCACGGCTGACGGAACGACCGGTCGCGGTCACCCATACCAGACGCTCGTGCAGCAGCGCAGAAATCTCGGATTCGCTCATGCTCCCGCCGCGCATCTCAAGCTCACGTTCGGCGTGCACGGCATCTTCGGGGTTCGGAGCGGAAAGTTCCGGTTGTGCAGGTGCCGGTGCGGCGGTTCCCGTGGGGGCGTCTTTAACGGGCGCAGGCTCTTCGGGCACGGCATTTTCCGTGGCACTTCCCTGAGAGTTATTCTCCTGCTCGGCTTCCTCGAACTCTTCGCCTTCAAATTCTTCGTTCTCTTCAGCTTCTGATTCGGCAAGTTCCTGCTCGGCGAGCGCTCGTTGCTGCGCCTGCGCCTCACGCTCTGCGGCACGTGCGGAGGCTTCGGCAAGTTTCGTTTTCCGCTCCTGCACCGCCTGCGGATCGGGGGCGGTAACGGCGGATGCGGGCTTGAGAATCCCGTTGAGTTTCAGGGAGTCAAACCCCTGGCGTGCGCGTTCCACCTCGGTCTCGGTGAAATCTTCGAGGCTCAGGTGCGCATCCGCAGCGAGAGTATCGGGGTCTTGGGCGTGGGCGTGGTTCTCGGTTTCACGAGTTTGGGCGGCTTGGGTGCTCGGGGCGCTCTGTTCACCCGTTGTACGGGGCGAACCGGGAAATCCCGGGCCGGTTTCGGGTTCTCGCCCCTCTTTGAAGGCCTGTGCGGCTGCGTTCGCGCGGGAGTCTGCGGCCTCGTTCAGCTCGTGCCCAGCATGCCCTTTAACCCAGACCATCTCGTAGTCCCTGCCGGTGCTTGCGGCATCGAGCGCTTCGAGCAGGTCACGATTCTGCACGGGTTTACCGTCGGCCTTTTTCCAGCCGCGTTTCTTCCACCCGGGCATCCACTGGGTGAGGGAGTTAATCACGTACTGGCTGTCGCAGTAGATCAGAAGTTTGCTCTCGGCGCGGTGTGCGGTCGCCTCAAACAGGTCGAGAACTGCCTTGATCTCGCCCATATTGTTGGTACCGTGCTCCCAGCCCCCTGCCGCCCAGTGGTTCTCGTCAATGTACCATGCCCATCCGGCAGGCCCGGGATTACCAAGCGCGGAGCCGTCAGCCGCCGCAATAATCTGATTCTGCATGCTCTCGACTTTACCTTACACGCTCGTAAAGCGCAGAGTGTGGCGTCAGTTCATGAAGCTCTAGGTTTCGTAACGTCGCTCAGGTTCCAGGCGGCGGGCAGGTAGACTTAGGGTATGACCATCCACTCTATGTCTTCCGGGGATGCGGATGTTTCACGCACGCACATCAGTGTATTTACCCTGCCCACCCGCACCTTTACCGGTGGGTTAAGGTTCACGTGGCTTGACTATGTAGGCGAGGAAGCTCGGCGCAAGGCGGCGTCGATACACAGCCCGTCGGCCTCGGTGAGTTACCTGGCGACTGAAGCCCTCATGCGGGCCTTGGCTGCGCCTCGGCTGGGTATTTCGGGGCGGAGCGCACGCACGATCACGGTGGATCGGTCATGTCGGCTCTGCACGAGCGGTAAACCGCACGGTAAGCCGCGCATTGCGGGCGTGAATTTCAATATGTCGCAGGTTCCCTCGCTGGCGGCAGGCGGTTTTTGTGCCCAGCAGCAGGTTGTTCTCGGCATTGATCTTGAGGCGGTTCAGGCCTCACTTTTCCCGGGTTTCGCGCGGGTTGCGCTCACCGTCGATGAACGTGCCGCCTATGAGTCTCTGCCGCCAGGCCAACAGCAGGCGGCGGGAGTTGCCATCTGGACCGCGAAGGAGGCAGTACTCAAGGCAACCGGGCACGGACTAAGTGTTTCACCGCAGACGGTGCAGATTGAGTGCGATGATGCGACCTTGGCGATGGTCAGCGCATTGTGCGAACCGGCAAACCCGCTGGATGCGCCGGGCAGACAGGATCGCCCCTGCGAGCATGAGCTTTCGGTAAGTCCGCGGGTAAGTGTGCGTGCCACGCTCACTCTGCCCGAAGACTCAGATACGTCAGCAGAGGAAACGTCGGCGGGCGGTGAGGACGCCGATAAGCATCAGACCCCGAAAACCCGCGATATATCGGGCGAAAACGCCCGCGAGGGCGACGAGCGCTCGTTCTTTATCACCTGGTCGGTGCTGACGCTCAGCCCGGTAGCGCATCCAACGGCGGATACGGCGGGGCGGGCGGCGCATCCCGAACGGTTCCTTCTGGCGGTGGCAACCGAAGACACCGTTCCCGTGGTGGATGTGCACTCGGTCGCCACACCGCTGGATGTTAAGCGTCTGCTGGAACCGCCTGCGGCAGCGTATTAATACCCAGCGCGCGCCCGAAACTACCCAGTTTCGTGCCGGTTTCGGTGTGTTCCAGCACCGGGTCTGACTCAGCCACAATGCCCGCGCCCGCATAGAGGATGGCGGTTTGCGCATCAACCTCAGCACAGCGCAGCACGAGCGCCCACTGACCGCTTCCGTCTGCGTTCATATAGCCGACAAGCCCGCCAAAATAGTCGCGGCTAAACGGCTCAAGTTCGGCGATCATACGCCGCGCAGCCTCGGTGGGGGCGCCGCAAATCGCAGGGGTCGGGTGAATGGCGCGCGCACCATCCAGGCAGGTCATACCCTGCTTAAGCACGCCCGAGATGGGGGTGCCCAAATGCCACAGCTGCGGGGTCTGCAGAAGCGAAGGCACCTCAGGAATAGTGAGCTGGCGGGTCATGGGTTCCAGCTGCGCCCGAATATCAGCGATAACGGTCGCATGCTCGCCACGGTCCTTACGCGAAGCCATAAGCCGCTGCCCAAGAGCCTCATCCTCGGCGCTTCCATGCTCGGCGATGCGCGGCGCACTGCCCGCCAACGGGTGCGTTTTGAAGGCGCTGCCTTCCCCGGTATCGGGGTCCGTACTGAAAATCAGCTCCGGCGAGGCACCCATCAGATATGGATGCTCCAACCCGCGGTGACCCTGCGGCAGCTTAACGCTAAAAACAAACGTGTTGGGCTGCTGGGCGCGCAGGTTGTTATACACCCCGGCAAGGTCGAGGGCACCCGGCGCATAATCGGCGCGCAGCAGGCGAGAGAGCACGACCTTATCCAGCTGATGCGCCTTCATACGCTCAACGGCGGTCGCCACCGCCTGCCGGTATCCGGGGTTTTCGCGGCCCTCAATCTGCGTTGGTTCGGCGAGTGTAACCTCGTGCTCGGGCACCGGAATGTCGTCGATCTGCAGGCGTTCGGGCACAAAGAGATGCGCGGGGGCGTTCGGGTCGAAAGGAATTAGACCGACCACGGCGGTACCGGCGGATTCGGCGGCGGCGCGCGCATCCTCAAGGGCGACCTGGCGCAGGGAACCGGCGGTACGCATCACGCGGGTTCCGGTGGCAAACATAAAATCAGGAAGATTATTGCTCACTGATAACGCCTTTCGGGTCTGTTAGAAGGTTGCGCCGCCATCGGCAACAATATTTTGCATGGTGATATGCCGTGAGGCATCGCTGATGAGGAAGGCATTCACCGCCGCAATATCGGCGGGTTCGGCGATGCGCCCGAGCGGAATTCCCAGGCGGAAGGTCTCAGGGCTGCCCGCCACGGGTAGGGCGCTGAGGTCTTCGCCGTTCCAGGCGTCGGTCACCATGGGGGTGCGGGTGGTGCCGGGGTAGACCGTGTTCACGCGAATGCCATGGCGCGCCAGCTGCAGCCCAAAGCTTGACGATACCCGCGCCGCTGAGGCTTTCGAGGCCCCGTAAGCACCGAACTCGGCGCGGGGCACGCGGGCGGCGTTGGAGGCGACCGTCACCAGCGAGCGCGTGTTCTCGGGTGATGTCTGCACCTGCTCAATCATAACGCGCGCGAACTCACGCAGGCACAGGAAAACGCCGTCAGCATTGACCGCATGCAGCCGTTTCCAGTCTTCAAAAGAGGTGTCTAAGAGCGGTTTGCTGTGCACGATTCCCGCCGCCAAGACGGCGCCTTGGATAGGTTCATCCACTTCAGCGGCGGCATGCGCGAGCGCCCGCACCGATTCTTCATCACCCACATTAACGGGGCTGTAGCGGAAGATGGCGTCGCCGTAGGCGGCGAATGATTCGTGCGGTTTGTCCGCCAGATCGGCGGCATACACCGAATAGTTATTCTTGATGAGTTCGTGCACGGTTGCCGCGCCGATTCCGCCGTTTGCGCCGGTCACGATAACCCAGCTCATGCGCATACCTTTAGGAGTTCCGGTTCGTCTGCTGTGACGAGAGCACCGGTGTTGATGTTCTCCAGCACCTCGGCGGTGTTAAGCACGCGGGCGCATCGACCCGAGGCGTATTCGCAGGCCATACGGTGCTCTTTTTCGGTGAAGTCGGCGAGCGCATCCGTGACCATGAAGGGCTGAATATCACGCATGAACGCTTCAAGGGCGGTGGTCAGGCAGCCGATATGTGCGTATATGCCGCCGATAATGAGCTGATCGAGCCCGAGGTCTTTGAGCTGTTCTTCGAGCGGGGAACGCACGAAGGCGGAGTAGCGCCATTTGGTGAGCACGGTATCGGCTTCGGTGGGGGCGAGTTCGTCGAGGATCCGGGCGCTTTCGTCGTCCTGCAGGCCGTCGCCCCAGAAGTCGGTCAGCAGGCGCCTGTCGGCGGGGTTCTGGCGGGGTGGTTGGGCGGTGTAGTAGACCGGGATGTTCGCCGCGTGTGCCGCATCTAGTAGGCGGCGAATATTGGCAATGGCAATGTTGATTTGAGCGTCTGGGAGGGGTTGTCCGTCGCGTTCCAGCTCAAAGGCGCGCACGAAATAGCGCTGCATATCGTGCACGAGAAGCGCGGCACGCGCGGGATCGACCCGCCAGTTTACACGGTTTTGATGTTCCTGTTCGCGGTACGAATAGGGGGCAATCTTGGGTAGCGCCATATGATCTTCTCCTGCCATTGAGTTACAACAGCTTAGGGGGTTCTTAATAGAACGTTTGTCTGTCTGCAAGTACTATATTAGGTCATCCTTAGCTAATAGATATAGACGCCCCGTAACTAAACGAGCTTCCCAACCCGCCGCCGCATCACGACAGCACGGGTTGGGAAGCTCGCAGGCACCCAAAGTCTCCTGTTATTTCAAGGACAAAGTTTAATTCACAGGCACCGCATTCGCCAAAACCTCATTCAGGCCTTCAGTAATTGAAGGGTGGGTGTAAATTTCATCACGTAGCT
Source organism: Rothia sp. HMSC036D11 (assembly GCF_001814205.1). Classification (NCBI taxonomy): domain Bacteria; kingdom Bacillati; phylum Actinomycetota; class Actinomycetes; order Micrococcales; family Micrococcaceae; genus Rothia; species Rothia sp. HMSC036D11. The sequence goes on along the minus strand of NZ_KV815278.1, from coordinate 269,747 downwards.
GCGATGCCGTAATATTGTGGCGCATTGCCAACGCCACAAGGTTGATAACCTCCATAGACTCGACCACCAACAGCTGAGCACCAAGAATCTGGTCAGTCTCGGCATCAATCACAAACTTCATGATGCCGCGCGGGTTTTCCAGGGTCTTCGCACGGGGCATGGCGGCGATAGCGGCAACAGGCTTGGCGGCAACCTTGATGGTGTGACCGGCGGCGAGCGCATCACGCTCAGTGAGGCCGACGGACGAGAGCGGCGGGTTCATGTAGATGGTTGCGGCAACCGCCTGGCGGTCCTTCGTGGAGCGGGAACCGTCACCGAGCAGCTGCGAGAGCACCACGCGGTAGTCATCCAGCGAAATGTAGGTGAACTGCGGGCCGCCGTTAACGTCGCCGAGCGCAAAAATATTCGGTGCCGTAGTGCGCAGGTGCTCGTCGACAACGATTGCGCCATGCTCGGTGGTTTCGATGCTCGTGTTCTCAAGCCCCAGCCCCTCGGTGGCGGGTTTACGCCCGGTTGCGACCATCACGTAATCCACCTCAAGGTGCTTGGACGCACCCTCGGAATCCAGGTAGTTCACGGTTACGGAGTCGGCGTTATCGGTAACGGTCTCTATGCGAACGCCCGCGTGAGCGGTAATGCCCTGGTCGGCGATAATCTCGCGTGCTGCCTGGGCGACGTCATCATCGTAACGCCCGAAAAGCGTGGGAGCGCCTTCAAGCAGGGTTACTTCGGTGCCGTAGGAGGAGAAAATACCGGCGAACTCGACGCCAATGGGGCCGCCGCCGATAATGCCCAGGCGCTTCGGGCGCGGGGTGAGCTTCTGCAACTCGGTGGAGGTGAGCACGCGCTTCGATTCGCGGGCGCCCGGGATAGGCGGGATAGTCGCCACGGCACCGGTGTTGATGATAAAGCAGTCGGCGGTGACGACCAGTTTGTCCTCGCCCGCGGTGACCTCAACCTCGGTATCTGAGAGGAACCGTGCGTGACCGTCAATGAGCTTGGCGGTGGCGTTCGATTCGAGAATCTCGCGGTTCTTCGCGCGCATGGCACCGGTGAGTTTGTCACGGAAAATCACGGCGCTCTCGTAGGCGGCGTTCGCAGCGTCGGCATTGTGTTCGCCGCTGGCACGGAATTCGTCAGCCCGGTGCACAAGCGCCTTGGTGGGCACGCACCCAATATTGATGCAGGTGCCGCCGTACATGTTCGAGGACTGCTCGATCAGGGCAACGTTCTTGCCGGTTTTCGCGTAGGCGCCAGCGAGGGTTTTGCCGCCCTTGCCGAAGCCGATAACGACCATATCGAAGTGAAGGCGCGCGGTAGTCATAGTGTTCTCCCGGTGAAGTTTGAGGTGTTTATAATTTGTGTCTGGTGTTCCGGTGAACTTCAACGGGCGGCGTGTGGCATTTATTCCTGGTTTTTGCAAGAAAACATTAAGTTTTTTGACGCTACGCTGGCGGGCCGTCTACCTTATCTTACGCAGCCTAAAAAGAGCCTTGATGTGAATAAAGCGTTGGAAATCCCGCTTTATTCATATCAAGGCTCTTTTACGCCCAGCAGCGGGGGCACAAGCTACCGCGACACTACGCTTACGCGCTCGCGCTGATGCTCCCCCGACTCAATAAGGTCAATCACGGCGACCGCAAAATCCGCATAGCTAATTTCGCTCTGCCCGGCAGCATTCATCGTTAGCACATCGCCTGCCAGCTGGTATTCGCCCGTGCGCTCACCCTCGGGGTTAAACACCAGGGCCGGGCTCAGGTACGTCCAGGCAACATCGTCGCGGATGCGCAGCGCATCATACGCCTGTGTTTTCGCGATTGACAGCGACTTGAACTCTTCCGGCATAGCGGGCGAGTCTACAAGCCGCTTAGTCTTTGTGTCGTCAGTGTACAGGCTACCGGCACCGCCTATAACGAGCAGGTGGGTTTGGGTGCCGCTGAGCCCATCTGCAAGATGTACTAAATGATCCTTATGCTGGTGGAAGTTTTCAGGAGTCTGTGTGCCGAATGCATCCACCACTGCATCGAACCCCAACAGGTCGTTGCGAGTGAGCGCGAAAACGTCCTTAATAAGTGTGTGCTGCGCCGGGGTGGGGTGTTCGGAACGCATGATAGCGGTAATTTCATGCCCGCGTTCGGTGGCCTCTCGCACGACGAGAGTACCGGCTTTACCGTTTGCACCGATGACTGCGATTTTCATGTTTCCTCCGCGATAAACGTTGTATTCTTAGGACGTATTCAACGCTACCGACGCGATAAACACCTGTGAAGACGGCACTTTAACGTGCCTCAGTTACTTTAAGGAACTAAAGTGTTTAATCAAGACTCCTACACAGATCCTGAGTTACCGCAGTGCCCCGTCGAAGCCACACTGGAGGTTATTTCAACGCGCTGGGGCGCTCTCATTGTGCACTATTTATTGAACGGGCCCCTGCGATATAAAGAGCTTCAGCGCTCGCTCGGCAATATTTCGCAGAAGGTACTCACCGAAAATCTACGCCAGCTTGAGGCTCGCGGAATCCTCACCCGCACTGTCTACGAGCAGGTGCCGCCGCGCGTGGAGTATAAGCTGACCGAGCTGGGGCAGAGCATGCGCACCCTGTTCGATGCACTGTGGGCGTGGGGCGAACGCTATCAGAAGACCGTCGCGCAGCGTTAGTTGTGAAAGAACGGCAGCGGTGAGCGTTATTGCGCCGGCTGGCCTTGGTGTGCCTCAAAATAGACAAGGGCAGTACTGGCTGTTACGCCACCTTGAGCGGTTGGATTGCCGCTATCTGCTCACCCTTGAGGTCTTCCACCATATCGAGCTCATACGTGGTTTGCAGGTTCAGCCAAAACTGCGGTGTTGTGCCGAAGTAGCGGGCAAGGCGCGCAGCTGTATCGGCTGTGATTCCTCGTTTGCCGTGCACGATCTCATTGATGCGCCGGGGCGGCACGCCGATTGCCACCGCCACCTTATTCTGGGTAATCCCAAACCCTTCAATAAAGTCTTCCAGCAGGACTTCTCCGGGATGAATTGGCGCAATTTTGTCAGTGATAGTCAACGATCTCTACCTCCTCAGGTCCTAAGTCGGTCCACCTAAAACATATTCTCCACTGATTATATTGTCTGCATATGACGTGTGGGGCGGCGCGGTAACTGGCAGAAGTACATCCCATCCTGCGGGTTGCTTTGCGTTTCGCAGCTTAAATAGCCTCAAAATAGGTGTGCCTCTGCGCTTTGAAATCTAGACTGGTGGTAGACGTTTTTCTCCCCAAACAAAGGAGCTGTTATGGATGCTCGCGATGTTCTGTGCGAAGCCGCAAGCCGACCCGCCACCGAAGCGAAAGCCCTTGTAAACACTCTGCCCGAAGGGGCGTTGAACGCGCACGCGGGTGGGCATACGAATTCGATCGCCTGGCTGCTGTGGCATTCGGGGCGGCAGATGGATGCGCAGCTCGCGCAGCTGAATGGCGAGCCGCAGGTGTGGCATAATCAGGGGTTCGATGCCCGCTTCAACTTGGGTGAGCTGGGCGATACGGTGGGCTACGGCCACACCGCCGAACAGGCGTGTGCCGTCGTGGTGGAGGATGCCGCGCTGCTGGTTGAATATTTGGGTGCGGCTACCGCGGCGTTGAGCGAGTATATTGCGGGTTTGAGCGAGGCTGATTTGGATGACGTGATTGATACGTCGTGGACTCCGCATGTGACGCGCGGGGTGCGGCTGGTGAGTATGATCGACGATGCCGCCCAGCACGTGGGGCAGGCGGCGTATGCGGCGGGTATTCTCGCGGATGCGGCTGGCTCGGGCGGGGCGGCGTAATGACAGTGAGCACGAACAGAAACGATTGGCGTGACGGCGCGACCGCTAAACAGGTGGCGGCGCTTAGGCGGTTAAGAAAAAGGCTGAGCTGATGAGGCTCGCGCAGGAACACCTCTCCCTCATTCAACTTAAGGATGCGGTTCCCGCTCGGTCTTATAAACTCACCGCCGCAGGACGGGCACTCCTTGACCCCCACCCCGAGGTGGTGGCTAAGCATTCGAAGAAGGATTGATTACAGAATCTTTTCAGAGATAATTTTCGATGGATCTACACCAAGCCTCTGTAGTTTCCTGGATTGCTCGGCTACTTCATCCTTATTGTATTCATTGAGCAACCAGGCTGCGTGCGAGGTTTTAGGGTGATCGATAAGGGCACGGATGTATTCATCGTCAGAATCACCAAAACTAAAACCAATGCATATTATATTGGTTATATCTTCAGGAGTATCCAGGAAATTCTTTAGGGTATCTAATTGTAGGTTCTTTGCAAGTTCTGTATGTAAAGAACGAACGTTATCATCATAGCCTAACATAGAACTCTCATACTTAATTTCTCCAGCATTGTGCCCTACAATAAGACTACCTTCTTTACAACCTCTAAAACCATGAATATACAATATATCCTGATTCTGTATATTATATAGTTCTTGAAGAGTTTCAGTATAATTAAAGCTAACAAAATATCCCTTATGCTCTTTTACATATTTGGAAAATTTTTCTTTCTTTTTATATTTTTCAATTACAATCGTATCCACCCATTCTTGAAAAACTGACTTAAATTCATATGCAGCTCTAGACCAAGCTTGACTTCCATCTTCTAAAATATATCCAGTCTTTCGAATATCAAAATCTCCTTCTTTATCAACAACATCCTCAATTTCATCCCTAATTGACCGGTAATCGATTTTCCCCAAAGCACTTTCCAAATCTGACCATAAATCCTTAATTTCAGAATACCCAAGAATTCCCAAAAAACCTACGATCAGCCCCTCTATATAAGACCACGGTTGTATATCTGCTATTTCCTCAGGAGGAAAATCCCAAACATTATCATTAAAAGATATTAAAATATTCTCAGACTCTTTCAGAAATTCTTCATACATTAAATACTTATATTCAGGTTGTGTATCAGCAATATAATTTTTATAAATGAAATAAGCGAAATGCATATAAGATGTTGGAAGTCCATGTGCAAGATCAAAACCGTTACCAACAATGTAAAGGTTCTTCAATTCTTCACCCCTATATTAGTATTCAGATAATTTTGCTGTATTCAATTACAGCCTAAGCAACATCAACCAGAAGAGTGGAAAAGAAAAGATTTTCATTTTTAATCTTGAGAGTTATCTATATAATATGAAATATACTAAAACAATTTTTTGTAATACCAAATATTATTTCACATTTTTCTTTGCAAGTTTATACGCTTTCTTTAGATCTTTATCCAGATTTTTAGTACTTTTTCCCGAAAATCGCATATATTCCTCATAGGATTTACGAGACTCCAACTGAAGATAAACAGAAAATGCAATTTTAAAAACGTTTAAATCACTACTCTTATCATTTAATTTTTTTATCTTTTTCATCTTCTTAGTACTTCTGGAATCTTTGTTAAAAATATCAATACAATAGTTTATATTTTTTGCAGCATTATTATTAATGTCTACGAATGCTTTAGTTACCTTATTTAGATAAAACCAGACTTCTATAATAGGTATAATAATAAATGCTATAAATATTACAATATCTACTAGCCAATTAGCACTGTAACTAAAAGTAGAAGAATTTATAAGCGCAATAATTATTAAAAAATGCGCATATAATAATGAAAAAACCAAAATAACAACAGCCCCGAAATGGGTTATTGTTTTAAAACCGCGAGGATATATCCTAGAAAAAATACACCAATTAAGTACACTATTATGTAACGCAGCAGAGTAGTAAAACGAAAAAACTATCCCGTAACAAATTGCTCCCAACCATGGGAGGATTGATTTATTGTCTAAACGCAACTCAACCCCATATACAAAACCGCCGATGCCCCAAAGAATGAGAAATTGAAAAATACCGCCTACTGCGACAAAAATAATACCCATCGCATTCCTATTCATGATCAGTTTATTGTTTTCTTTAACCACATCTTTTACCCATGAATTATAGTCTAGTTGAGATGGTAATCTACCCCTTTCTTTCGCCCCGATTACTATATCTTTTAATATCTTGTTATAATGATTTAAATTCTTGCTCTTTTTACTTTTCTTACCCTTCTGTAAGTATAATTTATAAATATAATCGGAAACTCTATGTAAATTTTTATCGCCTCCTTCCACTTTAATTACATTACGATACGAGGACATAATTCGATCGTGTGCTGAAAAATCCTCATTCTTGATATAATTTAAAATAGATAAAACAAACCATGATAAAAATAAAAATACCCATGGTGGTATTTCCGGATCTATTTTAAAATCTTCTTGCATAAAGCCATCCTCTATATTTAAAACTTTACATAAAAATAAAATAAACCAGATAACTCCCAAAAAATTTACAATCATTTCTACATATAATTTATAAGAAAATTTTCTAATAAACTCTTCTGGCGATTTCCAGCTATTCTCATTTTCGTTTCTAAAATTCAAGAAAAGAGCCAATATTAATGTTGCAAAGGACGTAATTATAGATACTTTGAAATTAAATAAAAGTGGCACGATTGATATAGTATTTTTAAATACTTCCAGATAATTGCTAGTTCTTGAATTTTCTGGATAGGTAATAATCATATGGGAGAAACCAAGCACAATACATATAACTATAAACCAAACCCATATTGGATAGAAAATAGAATTAAGAAATTTTTTCCTACCTTCTTTCTGATCTTCTTCGCTTATCCAATTCATGATTCCTTCTCCATTAATCCTATTACAAAAATGGTACGCTGTTGTGTTTTACTGTTTAAACCACTTTTAATTCTTCCTCTTGACTGGCTCAAGTCATTAGACGCTGCGTCGACAGAGCGAATATCTGTTGGTTTTCCAGTAGAGTTTGTAGCCCACCATATTTCTGTCCTCATACTTCAAAATTCAATCACCACCTTAATGTTAAGTTTCTCTCACGCGCTGGATTTTCTGATAGAAACGCCCAAAAATTGTTTGCGACATTTTATGACGCGAAGCCCACGCCAGCGCGTCACCTCGACACACTTCCGCCTCAGACCCGCCACGCTGCGGTCTCATTCGATAAAAACTTGGGAAAACCCACCCGCACGCATCCGGTCGGGGCCGCGTTTACCTATACTCATGAATCTCTGTATACTCATCATCTCCCACCGGTTCCAGCCATTCTGCCATACCTGCCGTGATAACAAGGTGGGAGAACCATGAGTCTGCCGTAGCTCCGTGCCAGTGCTTCACGCCGTCTTTGGCGAGAGCCACATCCCCAGCATGGAGTTTGACGGGTGGCTGGCCTTCTTCCTGGTACCAACCCTCCCCCGCCGTCGCCAGGATGATCTGGAACCCGCCATTATGCTTATGCCAGTTATTACGAACACCCGGCTCGAAACTCACATTCGCCACGGTGACAGGCACATCCGGATCATTCACCAGCGTATTCATGTAGCTAGTGCCGCTGAAATACTGGGCGAGCGCATCGTTCACACCGCCGAGCGGGAACACACCCTCGGTCACTTCAGTCTCGTATTGACTCATGGATTCCTCCGTTTGCCCTTGAAACGTCGTTCAGGCATTAGATTACCCTTAACGTTTCCTTAAACCTAGGATTTTCGGAGAGAAACACCCAAAAATTTTGTTTGTGGCGCTTTATGACGCGAAACCCACAGCGACACGCCGCATCCGCGCGTGCCACCGCCTCACACCCGCCACTCTGCGGGATACCCTAAGAGCACCGCGCGAGCAGATAGGATTTCGACGAAAAGATAGCGAAATGTTATCTTTTCGTCGAAATCCTATCTGCTCGCACGCTTACACTAGTGTTATGTGCCTGATCGCGATGCTGTGGCTAAGTTAGCTGGCTCGATGAAGACCCCAGAAAAACACGAAGCCCTGCCCACGCATCCGGCCTTCGAGACCGCGTTTACCTATATTTCTCGGAGTCCGGGTATTCCTCATCAGTCACCGGGTCGCCCCAAACAGCCTCACCCGCGTTCACCACGATATGCGAAAGCCACGAATCGGCAGCGGCACCGTGCCAGTGCTTCACCCCATTACGGGCGACCGCCACATCCCCGGCGTGAAGTTTGCGGGGCTCCTCGCCCTCCTGCTGATACCAGCCCTCACCGGCGGTCACCAACAAAATCTGGTACCCACCCACATGCTTATGCCATTTAGTACGGGCACCGGGCTCAAAACTCACGTTCGCCACCTTGGCGCTCACCTCCGGGTCAAACACCAGCGGGTAGTTGTAGCTTGACGGCATATCCGGCGCTGTCGATACCGGGTTCACCTCACCCAGCGGGAAAATACCTTCGGTTACTTCGGTCTTAAACTTTGACATCATCTGTTCCTTTCGGCATAGGTTTCATCTAAGAAACCTTCCGTATCTTTAATCTACTCTCGCTGACAACTTCGTGAGAAGCGGTGGGAGGGAGAATGTTGAGGCGGCGACGGGACGTGATGGCAGGGTGATGGTTTTTATTTGAAGCGGCTTGCCCTCATCTCAGGTCCACTGTATCTATCAGTTTGTCATCCCGTGGGTTCCACACCTATTCAGCGAACCTTCCACACCCCACCCACCAGCGTTCTCACCCGTGATAGAATCCACAGTATTATGAGACGCACCACAGACCCTTCGCCTGAGCTCCCTGAACCACCTAAGCCGCGCACCCCAACAAACACACCAGACTCAACCGCAAATCCCACATCCACAGCATCAAAACCAACATCAGCAGCGCCGCTGAACGCACGCGGACAGCTCACGCTCCTGACCGCGCAGGTTTCTGATGCTCTGGCCTCCAGCATCCAAGCTATCGCCATGCCCCTGCTCACCTACGGCGCCACCGGCGACCTCACCCACTCCGCTATCGTCATGGTCGTAGAAGCAGTCCCCGTCATCCTCTTCGCGCCCTTCGCAGGCACCATCGCCGACAAATTCAACCGCAAAACCCTCACCGTCAGCTTCAGAACCGCCAGCGCCGCCCTACTCATCGCATCCCCAGCACTCTACGCCGCCGCAGGACTACCCGCCTTCCTCACCATCGCATTCCTCGTCTCAACCTTCGGCACCTTCTCATCCCCCGCAGCCTCAGCCGCCATGCCTTCTCTGCTCGGCGACGACTACCAAAAATACATGGCACGCCGCGGCAGCCTCATCTTCCTCGCCCAAACCCTCGGCCCCACCATCGCAGCCGCCGTCGCATCCTTCACCACACCAGCCCTCGCCGTCGGATTCGCAGGAACCCTCAACCTGCTCGCTGCCCTCACCGTCGCCACCATACGCAACTACGACCTCACCCACGCCGAACGCACCGCCACCGTACAGGAACACCACACCGGCAGACTCCTGCGCGAAGGCGCCGCCTACACCGCACACAACCCGGTCGTGCGCGGCATGCTCGCCTTCTGGTTCCTCTCTATCGCCGCCGTACCCATCACCACCCTGCCCATGCTCGAATACCTCACCCGCGACCTCGGGCACGACTACACCGCCTTCGGAATCGCAACCTCCGTCTACGCCGCCGGATGCGTGATCAGCTCCTGGCTCTCAGCCAAACTCGGCGTCGGCACAGGCACCGGGCGGGTACGCATAACCAAACGCGGGTGGATGTGCATCTCCGGACTCGGCTACGGCGCCGTCTGCCTGAGCATGGGACTGCACCCGGCACTGTGGGCGGTACTCGTGCTCTGGTTCATCTGGGGCATGTTCTACGGACCCGAAGAAGTGCTCGGGCAAGTCCTCTTCGCAGACGCTATCGACGAGCACATGCGCGGGCGCGTCTACAGCTTCATGGGCGTGATTTTCTCCCTAGCGGGCATGGTCGGGTACCTCATCACCGGATGGGCCGTGCCAGCATTCGGGGCGATCAACACCATTGTTGCCGGAGGGGCACTCTTCATCATCGCCACCGTATTCACATTCATTCTCGGCCCGACCGCACGAGCCATTCGGGTGCAGGAAGCGCGGAATGAGACAAAGGGCCGTGCGGGCGCATGACTTGCTCTGCGTAGCGCATCGACGTATTACCGACTCAAACCCACTACGCTGCGGACTGCCCCGACAGCACCGCGAGCAGATAGGATTTCGACGAAAAGATAACGGATTGCTATCTGCTCGGCGAAATCCTATCTGCTCGCGGAATTGGGTTGAGCGCTTGACCCGAGAAACCTACCCGAGCCTCAGCAACGTTATAACCTCATAGTGGTTCGTATGCGGGAACATATCCAGCACGCGCACGGCGACCGGTTTATAGGAAGGCATGCGCGCCAGGTCAGCGGCAAGGGTTTTTGCGTTGCAGCTCGAATAAATCATGTGCTCAATCCCGGAGCCCTCAACCCAAGCGCACAGCCTCTCACCAATACCTCGCCGGGGCGGGTTCACCACCAGCATTTCGGGGGTTTCGCGGGCGTTCACGGCGAACTCGGTCGCATTCCCCGCAGCAAATTTCACGCCCTCAAGCCCCTGCTCGACAACGGTACGCTGGGCGCTGCGAATCGCCTCCGCACTGATCTCGATCCCGGTGACCTCACCGTGCATCACCTGCGCCGCGTGCAGGGCAAAACCGCCCACACCGCAATACAAATCCCAGAGCGTACGCGGCTGCACCTGCCCCACCCACTCGCGACCCTGCGCGTACATCGCCTGCGCAATCTGCGTGTTCGTCTGAAAGAAACTCTGCGGTCGCAGGTGCAGGCTCATGCCGTTCACGCGCATCGGCAGGGTTTGCCGCTCGGTCAGAATAATCTCTTCGTCGCCCTCAATCAGCGCCACATGCTCGCGCAGCAGGTTCACCGACAGCACCGCCAACTTCGGCAGACGCTCCTGCAGCCACCCCAGCTGGCGGCGAATAGGCACCAGCAGCTTTTTCGAGCGGAGCACAAACCGCACCATCAGCTCGCCCGTCTCGGATGCGGTCACCAGAATATTCTTGAGCTCACCACGCCGGGCCGGAATGTCATACGGGGTCAAATCGGCACGCTGAATAAGCTCATGCAGCACCGGAATGGCACGCTCAATCGGCTCAATATAGAGCGGGCATTCGCTTAAATCGGTGGCGTTTCCCGAACGATAATCCACGATGCCCAGGGATGGATTCTGCGCCGAACCGCCCACCACCAGCTTCGCCTTATTCCGAAAATGCGCCTCGTTGCTGGCAACAGGTTCCAGCCAGGCCAGGTGAGGGTACGCCGCAAGAAGCCTGCGCGCATCGGCCTGTTTCGCCGCGAGCTGGGCGGGGTACGGGGTTTCGATGCTGGTGCAGGAGCGGCAAAGACTCTCACGGTAATAGGCGCATTCCATAGCCCCACTATTCTACCCTGTGGATGCGCGGGCACGGGTAACCCGCCAGGTGGCACTGCCGCTATGCTGTTCTCCCCTGCACCATCGCAGGCAAGGCGGCGGAAAGGCTACGGTTTCTTTGCCGTCTTCTGCTGACCGCCTTAAGCACCGACCTGTACGACCGTGCCGAGAGCACAGATGATTCCGATAAAACCGATAACACGCTCATGAAGCTCAGGCACGAGGCAATGGACAGCGAAGAAAAAGCCGAGCCGATAGATCCGAACGAGAAAACCGAGCCGATCGAAAACGCCGAATTGACGGAGCCAATGCTGCACACCGAGTTCACCGACCCGATGCTCAGAAATGAATTTCGCGAGCCAATGCTCTTTGCGTTTCGGTCGGAACGGGCGGGGGCATCGGGGGCGTTGTTTTCGGAAGATTTGGAGGTGGTGTTAGACATCATAAATCCAGCATACCGCGCGGCTCGCCCATCCCGAACGAATCACGGCGCACGTCGCGAGCAATCGTGCATACGCGCGAGCAGGTAGTATCTCGCCGAAAAGGTAGGATTTTCCTACCTGCTCGGGCCAAAAACCACCTGCTCGCGGTTCTGAGATAGACAAAAACTCTCCGGGGCGAGCTCCGTACCCGGCATTGTGCCGGTCAGGAACCCACCCCGGAGAGCTTCAACATACTCCCTCAGTCGGGAAACGTTACATCATGCCGCCCATCGGGTCAGCAGCCGGTGCCGCAGCGGATGCAGGCTCAGGCTTGTTCGCCACCACAGCCTCGGTGGTCAGGAACAGACCGGCGATCGATGCAGCGTTCTGCAGAGCGGAACGGGTCACCTTCACGGGGTCGTTAATACCCGCAGCCATGAGGTCTTCGTACTCGCCGGTTGCAGCGTTCAGGCCGGTGCCCTCGGGCAGAGAACGAACCTTATCGACCACCACGCCGGGCTCAAGACCAGCGTTCGTTGCGATCTGCTTCAGCGGCGCATCGATAGCCACGCGCACGATGTTTGCGCCGGTTGCCTCGTCACCCTTCAGGTCGAGCTTATCGAAGACCTTCGCGCCCGCCTGAATCAGTGCCACGCCGCCGCCGGGGACGATACCCTCTTCAACGGCTGCCTTTGCGTTGCGCACAGCATCCTCAATGCGGTGCTTGCGTTCCTTCAGCTCAACCTCGGTTGCCGCGCCAGCCTTGAGCACAGCCACACCACCGGCGAGCTTTGCTAGGCGCTCCTGCAGCTTCTCGCGGTCGTAGTCGGAATCGGAGTTTGCGATCTCGGCGCGAATCTGTGCCACGCGGCCCTCAAGTGCGGCGGCGTCGCCAGCGCCCTCAATAATGGTGGTCTCATCCTTGGTGACAACAACCTTGCGTGCCTTACCCAGCATCTCAAGGGTTGCAGTATCCAGAGACAGGCCAACCTCTTCGGTAATAACCTGGCCGCCGGTGAGGATCGCAATATCAGCCATCATAGCCTTGCGACGGTCACCGAAACCGGGTGCCTTCACGGCAACGGACTTGATGGAGCCGCGCATCTTGTTCAGCACGAGCAGTGCCAGAGCCTCGCCCTCAACATCCTCGGCGATAATCAGCAGCGGCTTGCCGGACTGCATGACCTTCTCAAGAACGGGAACCAGATCTTTCACGTTCGAGATCTTCTGGTTGACCACCAGGATGTAGGGGTCTTCCAGCACGGCTTCCTGACGCTCGGGGTCGGTCACGAAGTAGCCGGAGAGGAAGCCCTTATCGAAGCGCATACCCTCGGTGAGTTCCAGATGCAGGCCGAAGGTGTTGGATTCCTCAACGGTAATCACGCCTTCCTTGCCGACCTTCTCCATAGCCTGAGCAATCAGCTTACCGATCTCCTGATCGCCCGCAGAGATGGATGCGGTTGCCGCGATCTCTTCCTCAGTCTCAACCTCTTTCGCGGAGTCGAGCAGAGTCTTGGTGACCTCCTCAACAGCCTTCTCAATACCGCGCTTGAGGCTCAGCGGGTCAGCACCAGCAGCCACGTTGCGCAGGCCCTCACGCACGAGCGCCTGAGCGAGCACGGTTGCGGTGGTGGTACCGTCACCTGCGATATCGTCGGTCTTCTTGGCTACCTCTTTGACGAGTTCGGCGCCAATCTTTTCATAGGGGTCTTCAAGCTCGATCTCTTTGGCGATGGAAACACCGTCGTTGGTGATCGTGGGTGCGCCCCACGACTTCTCAAGCACGACGTTGCGGCCACGGGGGCCAAGAGTTACCTTAACGGCATCGGCTAGAGTGTTCAGTCCGCGCTCTAGACCGCGGCGAGCTTCTTCATCAAAAGCAATAAGTTTTGCCATGTGGCGATATCCCTCCTGGACGTATCGAATGGAGCGCTCAGGTTTTCCGGTCTGCCGAAGCAGATTTCGACACCGGTTTTAGCACCTGAAGGCGCCGAGTGCTAAAAACAATTTTGGCACTTGGTGCGCCCGAGGGCAAACATTTTGAGCACCGAATTTAGCTTAATCGCCCTCAGCGCATTCTTGAGGCGCGCGAAAAGCCGCGATGGGGTGAACGGGTACGGCTTCGCGTGCGAATGCCCAGAGCGGAAACACCAGTTTCGAGCACCAGGCGATGTTATGTGCGAGCGCATAAGGCTCATAGAACGTGTCCGAAACTAGCGGGGATGATAAGCGGCACCGCAAACCGCGGTCTCAAGCCGATTGATACCGTTAGCTGTAGTCGGTGGCGAGCACCACCACAATATCGTTCTCGCCCAGAATCGAGGTGTCTGAACTCTCCTGAACCGTCGTGATGTTCAGGGTTTTCGCAATAGCTTCGGCCTGCGACTTCTTAGCCTCGTCCTTGTAGTAGACCGTGCTGGACTGCGGCGGGGTGCCCGACCAGTTTGCGGTTTCGGTAATCGTGTAACCCTCAAGCGCGGCGCTTGCCTTGGCCGCAGACCCGCCGGGTGCGGATGCATTATAGACCGCCACGTTCGCATCCTTAGCCTGCTCGGATGCCGAGGCAGAGGGCGACGATGATTCCGAAGGCGAGGCGGGGGCACTGTAGCTCTTGGCACGTGCGGCGGCCTCGGGCGAGCTGCTGCGCGGGTGGTTAATGTACATGGCGCCGCCAATCACGAGCGATAAAATACCGGCGACGACAACGGGAATAATGCCTTTGGGGCTCTTGGAAGGGTCGTCAATCACACCGCGGTATGTTCCACGGCGGGCGGTATTCTCGTCGATGTCGTCGAATTCATCGTGCGGGTATTGGCTCATGACTTCCCTAGGTTGAGTAATAGATGTACCGCTCTGCGCGGTGGAGCCCTGCCAAAGCTCTCTCTTACAGGGTACCGTATGGGGCTTTATCCGTCCTGTTCAGAACAGCGTGCGCTCATGCACACATCAGTGCGGCTGCCTCTAGCTGCGGTCGCGAACCTCGCGCAGGCGGTGCATCAGGATGGGTTCGGCGGCGATCACACGCTGGCTATCGATCATCGTGTTGAGCTTCTGGTAGTAGGCGATCGGGGTGAGCCCGAGCGCGGTAATCGCCTTCTCTTTGGTGCCCTGATACTTCCAGTGCCGTTTTTCCAGGGCGATCATGGCACGCTCTAAATCGGTGAGGGCGGATTTTCGCGTGTTCTCAGTTTTTCCGCCGGTTTCGCGGGTCTCAGAAGTGCCGGGGGCAGAAGACGCAGGCTGTGTTGTGGGGCCGGTTTCAGAGCTATCGGCGGGGACTGCCGCTGCGGGTTCGGCTGCTTCGGAGCCGCCAGCAGGCGAAGGTTCGGGGGTTTCCGAAGAAGGTATCGGCATCTGGATTCCTGACGAACATAGGTGGTCTACATGAACACTTTAGAGTATGTTGGTTGAAGTCACCGTGTTATTAGAGTCAAATTTTCTCAGGGAGTATTTTCATGACGAACCCGCCGCTGACCGACATTATGAGCGAAGACTGGGCGCAGGCCCTCGCGCCCGTCGAAGATAAAATCCACGCCATGGGCGAGTTTTTACGCACCGAACACGCGGCGGGACACCGAACTTTTCCCACAGGTCAGAATATTTTCCGCACATTCTCACGCCCCATGAACGAGGTCAAGGTGCTGATCGTGGGGCAAGACCCCTACCCCACCCCCGGGAACGCGATGGGGCTTTCGTTCTCGGTGCAGCGGGATATGCCCCTGCCGAAATCGCTCATCAATATTTACCGGGAACTTTCCGACGATTTGGGGATTGAGCCCGCGCAGCACGGCGATCTAAGCTCGTGGTCCGATGAGGGCATCATGCTCATGAACCGCGTGCTCAGCGTGCGTGAAGGGGCGCCGGGGTCGCATCGCAATAAAGGGTGGGAAGAGGTGACCGAGTGCGCTATTCGGGCGCTGGCGGCTCGCAATAAACCCCTGGTCGGGTTGCTGTGGGGTGCGGATGCGCGGCGTACCGCCCCGATGCTGGAACCGTATCCGTGTGTGGAGTCGGCGCATCCCTCGCCGCTGTCGGCGCATCGCGGGTTCTTCGGTTCGCGCCCGTTCTCGCGGGTGAATACGCTGCTGGTGCGGCAGGGTGCGGAACCGGTGGACTGGACGGTCAAATAGCGCGCATCTGCCCACTCATACCTACATACAAAGGCTCTTTATTCCAATGTGGAATAAAGAGCCTTTGTAGCATCCCGCATCAGAGGAACGTGAGAGCCGCGGATGCGCTACTCGGCAGCCTCCGCGGGCACATTGCGCGGAACCGCGAAACGCTGCAACAGATACTGCATCAGGTAGTTTCCCAACGTCACGCCCGCCGCCATCGCAATCACAATCGAAACCGCCGAAATCATGCTCTGGATACCCCAGACCACGTTCGTCTCCACCGTCAGCAGGTACATGCCGCGGAAGAACGACAAACCAGGCAGCAGGAAGGTCAGCGCAGGAATCGAAAAAACCGCCTGCGGGGCATGCAACCGGTACGCCACGTAGGTGCTCAGCATGCCAATCACGAGGGCAGCAAGCGCCGTATTCGCACGCCCCGAATCTACCCCCACCAGGTAGGTATACAGGTGATAGGTCACCAAGGCGCTACAGGTAATGAGCACCAGCCACCCCAGCTTCACAAGCTTCGTATGTAGGGTAATCGCAAACGTAACCGTCGCAGCCAGCATGAACACCGAGAACGTGAGCGGCGAAGGAAGCTCAAACCGGCTCTGCTCAATATCCAGAATCGGGCCGCCAAACAGGCTAATCGCATTCACCGCCGAGGCAATGCCGATCACCAGGCCCAAAAAGCTCATGCCCGTCGAAACGAATCTTCCCGCCGCCGTCACCGGGAAACCGTTAATCGCATCCTGAACCGCGCCCACCAGACGCGAGGTCGGCAGGAACATGATCAGCCCGGCGGCAACCACCAGAGGCGCCGAAATCGACTCCCCCGGGCGGCGAATCATGGAATGATCCCCTCCCAGCCAAATCGCCAGGAAGGTCAGCAGACCCGCGCTCGCCGCCATGCGGAAAAACGTGGGCATACCAATCTTATTGAGCCACTGAATCAGCAGGTACACGGGAATAAACACGATCGCCGCAGCGGTTGCGGTAGACCAGCTCGCCCCCAGCGCCGCCGTCAGCGTGGTTGCGCAGCCAATATTCGCCAGCCAGGTAATCAGCGGCGGATACGGTTTAGGATGGTTCGTAATCTCGCTCAGGCGAAGGTCGGCATCCTCCAAGGTCATGCCGCCCTCGGTAATATCGTGAATCAGCCCGTAGGTAGAAGCGAGCGCCTCATAATTCTCGGTAGAGGTACGCACCACGCGCACGAGCGTATGGGTGAACCGGGAGTCGGCACTCATGCTGCGAGAGCTGATGCGCGACTCCATGTAAATATCAGGGTCGGAGGTGTAGTTGATGGTCACCGACTGGTTGGTGATATTAACATCCACCGAATCGAGCCCATACGCCGAAGACACCGCAATAATCGCCGAGTCTACGTCCATCGCGTCCGCGCCATAGTAGAACATGGCCTCCGCCAGGCGTAGCGTGAAATTGAGGGTGTCGCGGGCGTATTCTTTCTCACGGTACAGGGCCTCACGCCGGGCGCGTTCTTCGCGTTTGGCGCGCGGGGTGAACTGCCGTTGGGCGATGCGCGCCGCACCGCGCGGTGCCGCGTGCGCCGCCGCCTGACTGCCTGCACGCACGAAGGACCGCAGGGTGGTTCGCACGCCCCACCGTCCGCCCGTACCGCGCCCGGCGGGTACGGTCGTAGTGGGTACGGATACCGGGGGTGCGCTCGCCGTGGGCTCTACACCACCGAACCGCTGTGCCGCATGCGAATTGGGCACCTGCGGAATCATGCCCGTCATAGGAACGGGCTGGGACTGGCGGTATTTAGCAACCTCCGTGACGATATTACTGGAGGTCTGCGCGGGCGGCTCCTGCGGATGCGGTATCTCAGGCGGCACGCTCTGCACCGCCTGGATTACGGGTTCTTCGGGGATTTCCTCGTAGGGTATTTCCGGCTCGTAGGACATCTGTGGAGCCTCGTCGAGAGGCATCCCCGATTCGTCGACGGGAAGAAGCTGGGTATCGTCCGTATCAGTTTCCACGCCGTGCGCCGCCGCAACCTCGTAAAGCGCCTCACGCGCCTGCTCAGCCTGCTCAACCTCCTTGCCGCTGTGGGCAAGCGCCTCACGCAGCTTGGAGTCGTGCACTTCGGAGAGAGGCACGGCGAAGAAATATCCCGGGCGGCGAATACTCCTCGCGTTCTCATCGGCTGGGTTGTAGCTGTGCTCCTCGGGGTTCTTCGCCATAGTATCCCTTGATCGTGTTACGTGCTGGTGCGCTGTGTGTACCGGTGAGTGGCGTGGCGGTGCGGCGTTTCCTAGTAGAAGGAATAGTGGTGTTTCTTCACCCACAGGCGAAGCATCAGCCGCTCCACACCGGCGTTCCAGAGTTTATATTTGAGCTCTGAAATAGGCTGATCGTAAACGCCCACGAAGTCGGTCACGTTCTTCGTGAACGAGGTTTTGAACAGACCCAGACCGTAGTAAGGGTGTTCCTTATTCTTGAGTTCGGCGGCGGGCGGGGTGCCGCAGAAGTCATAGGTGCTGATCCCGTGCTCCTTCATGAGGTCGGTAATCGCAGTCCACTGTACCAGATGAGAGTCACCGTACTGTTTACGGCGCGGCTTAGAACCGCCGTCTTTATAGGTGCCCTTCGTGCCGTAGTTAATCACGTAGGCGCCCACGGAAGGTTTGCCGTCTTCATAGGTGAAGTAGAGCCTGCCCTGCCCGGCGTTCTCGAAGGCCTTCCAGAAGTCGCGGTAATACTCGTAGGGGCGCAGCAGAAGCGAAACTTTGCCCTGGCCCACGGTATCCATAAGGGCATACATGGCGCGCATATTTTCGTCGGTGAGCTCAACCCGTTTGACCTCGCAGCCTTCACGGGTGGCGCGGCGTACAGCGTTACGTCCGCGCGAAGACAACGACTTGAGCACCTCTTCCTCGGTGCCTTCGGTGGAGAGGATGGCGGTGTAGTCATTCGGCTGAATATCGGCGGTACGAACCAGCTCGGTGCCCGCAATAACCTGCTGGGCGTGCTCATCCGCCACGATTTCAGGTTCGATCTTAACGGCAAAAACACCCAATTTCTGCTCGGTAATCAGGCGGCGGTTCGCCTGCAGCAGGGCGGGCAGCTCATCGGCATCATGCACCGCCGGGCCTTTGATGAAGTACCAGAGTTTGCCCAGCAACGGAATATTCTTCTCGAACGCCAGGCTGTAGCTGGCGAAAGGCTGCTTCTCGCCGTCACGATCGACGGTGCCTTCGTACACGATATAGCGGGGTTTCCACCCGTAGTCGGCTTTGACTTTTGCGAATGATGCGGACTGCAGCAGATTTCCGCCGTCCGGGTTGGCGATCACGTGGGTATCCCACTCCTGAATTTCTGCTGGGGTTGCAAAACGTGCCGTAATTTCGTGCAAGGGTCTCTATCTCTCGTGGGGTGGTGGGTGTTCCGAACGTCTATCGCCCGCGAACCTTGTGCGGTCTTTTTGATGCGCTCGCGGCGCACGCACGCCTTAAGTCTAACAAGAGGCGCGGCGATTGGTGCATCGGCGGGGTTCGCCTCGCCTGAAAAGAGCTTTGCTGTGAATAAAGAGTTAAAAACGCCGCTTTATCCGTATCAAGAGCCTTTTTATGCCCCTTCCGACCTGATCGGGCTGGCTGAGGCATGAGGCGGAAAACAGCCGGATGCGCGCCCGAGCCTTAAAGCAGGTATCCCGCCGCACGTGAAGCGACGGGATACCGATAAGCTGGCGAGAGTCGCGGAAGGATTACTCTGCGTCGTGGTCGGTTTCGAGAATCTTCTTCAGGGTCTCTAGAGCTTCGTCTGCGCCTTCACCTTCTGCTCGGAGCACCACACGGTCACCGTGCTTAGCGCCCAAGGACATCAGGGATAGGATCGAAGCCGCATCCATTGCCTCGTCTGCGGGCTCGCCTTCGGCTGCAATGGTGACCTCAACGGGGAGGTCGCCAGCTGCCTCAGCAAAAATTGCTGCGGGACGTGCGTGCAGACCAACGCGGCTTGCAATGGTGGCAATAACCTCTGCCATGGTTTTTCTCCTTTGTGAAGGAATCGTCTGTTATCGACTCCATGTTTATCAAACAGAAGGATGCACCCCCTGTTTTCCTGCCTCAATTGTACAGTTTTACTCACCGTTTGGGGACCAATGCCTCACCCGATCTTGAAATAAACTTTCAACACCGGGTTAGCCTTTTCTCCACCGGGTTTGAGGCGTCTTCTAGAGGCCGAGCTCATCCAGAATCGGCAGCTCAGCGCGGGCGGCAGCCTTCGCCTCGGCAGAGGAAATCTGTTCCAAAGCCTTGTTGGCAATATGGCGTGCCTGCTCCAGGGTCACCGACTTGAGCACCGCCGCAACTGCGGGGATAGCACCGGCGTTCATCGAGAGGGTATCAACCCCCAGGCCGACCAGCACCACGGCCAGCGCCGGATCGGCGGCGGCCTCACCGCAGACGCTCACATACTTCTTCTCGCCGGCGTTCACCGAAGCTCGCTTAGCGCCCTTAACGGTCAGCTTAATCATCTTCAGCACCGCAGGCTGCCACGGGTTGTTCAAGTGAGCCAGATCGCCCAGCAGACGGTCTGCAGCCATCGTGTACTGGGTCAGGTCGTTGGTACCGATCGACACGAAATCGACCTCGCCCAAAATCGCCTCGGCGTTCACGGCGGCGGCGGGTGTCTCAACCATCACGCCGTGTACCGGCAGGCCGACCTCCTTGAGCATTTTCGCAAAGTTGCGCGCCTCGGAGGTGGTCGAAATCATCGGTGCCATCACCCAGATATCGGCGTCAGAATCCTCGGACGCCTGCTTGATAGCCTCCAGCTGGCGGGTCAGCACGCCCGGTACGGTCCAGTCGGTGCGGAAACCGCGCACGCCCAGCGCCGGGTTTTCCTCGGGATTCACGTTCAGGAAGGGCAGGGGCTTGTCGGCGCCCGCATCCAGGGTGCGAACCACGATGTGCTTGCCGGGGAAGGCATCAAACACAGACTTGTAAGTTGCTGCCTGGGCCTCAATAGACGGCTCGGCGTCGTGCCCCAAGAAACCAAACTCGGTGCGCAGCAGACCCACGCCTTCGGCGTTCAGGCTGGCAGCCTTCTCAGCGGATTTGCCGTCGCCCACATTCGCGTAGAGTGGCACGCGGGTGCCGTCGGCGAGCACGCCTTTACCGTCGAAGTCGGCGATAGGTTTGCGGTTAGCGTATTTTTCGGCAGCTTCGCGGTCTTCATCGGTCGGCTCGGTATTGACGATACCCGCGTTCGAGTCCACATAGACCTCGGTGCCGTCGGGAATATCGGTAACGCCCTTCGCCGCCACAATAGCGGGAAGACCCAGACCGCGCGCCAAAATCGCGGTATGCGCCTGCGGGCCGCCGTCTGAAGTGATCAGGGCGATCACGTTCTTCGGGTCAAGGGTCGCAGTATCTGCGGGGGCAAGATCAACTGCGGCGAGCACGAAAGGCTCCTCCGCGAAGGGGATGCCCGGCGCCTGCTGACCGGTCAGTTCCGCCACAATACGGGCGCGCACATCGTGAATATCGGTGACGCGCTCAGCCATGTAACCGCCAAGGGCCGCCATCTGGTCGGCGAACGAGGTTGCTGCCTCCCAAATCGCGCGTTCAGGTGCCATCTGCTGGGTCTCAACCAGCTTCACGGCGCTCTTAATCAGGGCTCGGTCGGTCGCCATCTGCGAGGTCGATTTGAGCACGGCCTTGCCGTCACGACCCGCATTCTCGGCGCGTGCGAGCAGATCCTCTTTCACGCGAACCGACGCATCTTGAATACGTTGACCGGCCTCTTCGGGGCTTTCACCGTCTAGGCGTAGACCTGCTTTAGGCTCTTGAATAGGCTCGGGCATCTGTAGCACGGGACCAATAACGCGTCCGGCATAAACACCGACGCCTTTATATGTAGTCATGAAGATATATCCTTCGTGTTGGGTTCTCTACAGTGTAACGCTTATGCGGCGGTCTTCGCTGGGGTCTCGGTCGCAGTCTGCCGCGACTTCGCGCCAATCGACTTCAGCAGCACATAGGTGATAGCGGATACGACGGTACCGGCGACAACAGCGAGCAGGAACATCGGAATATTATTGCTCAAACCAATAATCCAGATACCGCCGTGCGGTGCCGGGGATGCCACATGCGCATTCATCGAAATAGCACCGGCAATCGCGCCGCCTACGATGGAGGACGGGATCACGCGCGCCGGGTCTGCCGAGGCGAACGGAATAGCACCCTCAGAGATGAAGGATGCGCCCAGCAGCCACGCGGCCTTGCCGTTCTCACGCTCGGGCTCGGTGAAGAGCTTGGGGCGCAGGGTGGTGGCAAGCGCCATAGCCAGCGGCGGAACCATGCCGGAGATAATAACGGCTGCCATGATTTCCTTGTTCACATCGGCACCCGAAGAAAGCCCGGCGGTTGCGAACAGGTAAGCCGCCTTGTTGATGGGACCACCCAGATCGGATGCCATCATGGCACCCAGAATCAGACCGAGGACAAGAGCGGATGCGCCAGACATGGAGGTCAGCCAGTTCTGCAGGGATTCGAGAACCCACGCCAGCGGCGCGCCCAACAGCAGGTACATGATGCCGCCCGCAACGAGTGAGGTTATGAGCGGGGTAATGACCACGGGCATCATCGAGCCGAGCCAGCGCGGCAGTTTGAGGGTGCCTAAACCGTAGGCAATCAGACCGGCGAGCAGACCGCCGACGATGCCGCCGAGGAAGCCAGCCTTCACGGCGACCGCGACGGAACCGGCAATAAAGCCGGGCGCAATACCGGGACGCTGCGCCAGCCCGTAGGCGATAAAGGCAGCGAGCGCGGGAACCATCAGGTCAAGACCGAACTTACCGATGGTCTGCAGGACCGCACCCAGGTAGAGGGTCCAGTGGGTGTCTCCCAGGTTGTAGATTGTGGCGTTGGCGAGGATTTTTTCGGTATCGACATCGCCCAGGTTCGGCATGGTGATTGCTTCGAGGATGAAGCCCAGAGCCACGATAATGCCACCGGCGGCGACGAACGGGATCATGTACGAAACACCGGTCATCACGGCCTTGTAGATGCGCGAGCCCCACGAACCTTCGGCAGCCGAGGATGTGTCTTCCCCGGTGGATGCGGCAGCACTCACGCGCTTGCCGTTGGGGTTTTCGGCTTCGGCGAGGGCCTCCTCAATCATGGCCTGCGGTTCGTCGATGCCGCGCTTCACGGGGGATTCCACATAGGGCTTACCGGCGAAGCGGCTGCGGTCGCGCACGTTCACCGAGACCGCGAAGATAACGGCGTCGGCTTCATCAATATCGGCCTGGGTGAGAGTTTCATTCCCGGAGGACCCCTGAGTCTCGACCTTGAAGTCGTAGCCGAGGTCTTCCGCCGCGTATTTGAGGGCATCCGCCGCCATATAGGTGTGCGCGATGCCGGTGGGGCATGCGGTGACCGCCACGATTTTCTTGGTGGCTGGCTTCTCGGATGCAGTCGCTTCTGCGGAGTCGGTCTGTGCCGCTGCGGCTTGAGCGGATGCGCCTGCACCCGCCTTTTGCGCGTTCGATGCTGCCGAGTCGGCGGGAGCCTTCTTCGGGGCGCCGGTGCCGAGCGCATCGTTCACGAGGTCTACGATTTCTTCGGGGGTTTGTGCCTCACGCAGGGATGCGGTGAAGCTCTTCTTCATGAGCGAACGCGCCAGCGTGGAGAGCAGTTTCAGGTGTTCCTGGTCGGCACCATCGGGGGCGGCGATGAAGAAGATCAGATCGGCCGCACCGTCTTTCGCGCCGAAGCTCACGCCGGGCTTGGGGCGTGCCATCGCGAGGGTGGGTTCAGTGACAGCCGCGCTTCGGCAGTGAGGAATGGCGATGCCGCCCGGGATGCCGGTGTCGGTTTTGGACTCGCGGGCTTCAGCAGCGGCGTACAGCTGATCGTAGTCGGTGGCACGTGAGGCATCGACGACGGCGTGCGCGAGCTTGCTGATGACGTCGAATTTAGTCTCTCCCAGATTCCGGTCTAGGAGCACCAGCTCTGGGGTGATGAGCTCAGACATAATACCCTCCTCGGGGCGTATGATGCGGTGCGCCATGATGCCTGTGTGGGCGTTTTCAGTACGCACTCAAGTGTCCGTAAATATGTTGTTTTTAGTGGTTGACCAGGCTATATGCTATATGCCTGATATGGAATATAAGCTAACTGGAAAGCTGCCTTAGGGTTACTTTCTCGGGGGTTGTCATGGCTGCCGAAGGCATTTGTGTTCCGGGCAAGGATGCTGCCGCCGAGCCGTGCGCAACCGCCTGCACGAGGCATTGCTGCGGCGACTCTCCTCGCTCATAAGCATAGAGGAAGCCGGAGAGCGACGAATCCCCTGCGCCCACCGTGCTGCGCACCTTCACGGGTTCATGCTGTGCATGCCAGGCACCTTCGGCGGTCACGAGAACCGCGCCGGACCCGCCAAGGGTTGCCAGCACATAGGGAATGCCGTCATTCACCAAGGTTCGTGCGGTACGTGCGGTCAGCTCGGGGCTCGACTCCAGCTCTTCCCAGTTCTCGGCGCCGGTCAGCTGTGCCAGCTCCTCAGAATTCGGCTTAATCAGCGTAGGCTTTATCTGCCCCGCAACGGTAGCGATCAGCGGCGCCTCAGAAGTATCGACGGCGATCTTGCCTTCATATCCGCTGGCGCGCAGCTTCGCACACAGCTCGGCATAATACGTTGCCTCTAGTCCGCCAGGCAGCGAACCGGCGAGCACCACCCAATCTGCGTTTTCTGATTGGGCGATTACGAGCGCATCCAGGGCGTCGCGCAACTTAGGGGTGAACTCGGTGCCGGGGGCGTTAAGCTTAGTAGTCGTGCCGTCCGGATCAACCACGGTGATATTCGAGCGGATAGGCTCACCCGTGGGCAGATTCGCAAACTGCACGCCGCTCGCCGCAAGGGCGGTCAGCACGGGGTCGGTAGCCTCTCCCGGAACCACCGCAACAGTGGGCACCTGAGAAGTATGTAAGGCACGCGAAATATTGACCCCCTTACCGCCGGGGTCTTGAACCGCGCCTACCGCACGCTGAACGGCGCCATGCGCTAGAGGGGAACCCAGTTCGATCGTGCGATCCAAACTAGGGTTAGCGGTGAGAGTCAAAATCATGCGATGAGCACCTCCACATGAGCGGCTTCAAGAGCCTGAGCAAGCGCACCATCGGGGGCGCGGTCGGTGATCACGGTATCGATATTCTCGAAATCAGCGAAGCGCACGAGCGATTCCTGCCCAAACTTCGCCGAATCGCACAGAAGCACCACGCGCCGCGCTGACTTGCAGATCGCGGTCTTCACGATGGCCTCATTCATGCCGGGGGTGGAAACACCAAATTCGGCATCTATGCCGTTAGCGCCAAGAAACGCAATATCGGGGCGTACCGTAGCGAAATATTCGGCGGCACGAGCACCAATCGCGGCCCAGGTCATCTTGCGCAGCTGACCACCCACAAGTTCGAGGGTGACCCCCTCTGCCTCAGCAAGTTTGACCGCAATGTGCAGGGCATGGGTAATAATGATGCGGTCGCTGCCGGTCTTGAGGCTAAAGTTTTCTGACCCAATGTAGTCCGCCAAAATCTCAATGGTCGAGCCGGCGTCAAGAACAATCGAGCCCACATCAGAGTCACGCAGATACTCATAAGCCTTCGCGGCGATGCGGCGCTTCTCGGGAGTATTCATGCCCTGGCGTGAGGCAATAGAGGACTCTAGGGAGGTAGACTGCTCAACGGTAACGGCGCCGCCATGCACGCGGCGCAGCTTACCCGCTTCTTCGAGGGCGGCAAGGTCTCGTCGCACAGTCTCCATGGTGACGTCATAGCGTCGAGCGAGATCAGCACCGTTAACGCGGCGTGCAGAAGATACCAGCTTCGCAATTTCGGCACGACGTTCTTCAGCAAACATATGCGCACATCACTTTCAAGGTATGGGTGTGGAGCGAACGAACCGTTCCACGCGAATTCTTAGGTCTGTGTATCATGGCGGAACGGCGAATGCGTATCACCACTCAAGACAACAGTCTTGCCCTTGATTTTATGTGGGTTTATGTGGGTGCGTCAAGATAACCCACGGATAAATCATCGATTTTTTGTGAATTTACCCTAGAAACCACACTTAAGGTCAAATAATCCACAACAGACACACACTGTTCACCCCACAACGCATCTAAACCCACACCGGATGCGCGGATCCTGAAAGCTCGGGCGCGAGTAGTTTTGATCTGCCTTGAACCACAAAGGTTTTCTAGTGCGTGACGCGTCCAGGATGCGCAGGCTTACAGCGAGCGCCTAGTGCTGTCGCCATCACCGGAGCGAAGCGGAAGCATCCATATCCGTGAACTACCTCTTAACCCAGCGCAGCCAGAGGCTATGCACACCCCAGGCAGTCAGGGAACCAACAAATGCACCCGTCCCGTTCATGAGCACGTCTAGAGGGTCGCCGGTGCGTTCGGGCATGGCCGTTTGAATGAGTTCGATTCCGGCACTGACCGCTACCGCGCCCAGGGTGATCGCCCCTACCCTGCGCCACGGGCGGGCACGGCAGAACAGCAACAGCATGAGCAAAAACCCACCGGGGGCAAACATGATGACATTCGAGAGCTGTTCGATGCTCGCATAAGTGATGAACCCGGGCAGCCAACCCTGTGCGTGACCGGTATCGAGAAGAGAAGCCAGACGAGATCCCGCCTCGTTATCGTCCACATGCTGCGGGGCGAACACGATTGTTGCAACGGCGGCGCAATACAGGGCAAAAAGCGCCCATCCGATTACCCGGAACACTCTGCCAGATCTACCAGACAAGACGACCCCGTTCATCGAAAACCGTGCTCTCATCAAAGGCGAAAAGCCCCTTAAGATCGACTTCTAAAGGCTCAGCGTTCGGCACAGTCTGCGTATGCTCGTACCCTTGCGCCGCCGAAATAGCGCGGCGAATCAGGCTCCCGTGGCTCACCGCGATGATGTGCTCCCCAGGATACTGGCGCACAATCTCACGCAGAACACGCACGGCACGCACATACACATCGCGTTCGGTCTCTACCTGCGGATAGTAGCGGTCGGGGGCGCGCCGCTCGGGAACGGGAATATTCACACCCTCGGCGGCACCATAATTACGTTCCACCAAGTCGGGATAGGTCTCACTGACCGGCAGCCCGAAATCCTCACCCACCAGCTGCGCGGTCTCATAGGCCCGCGAGAGCGGTGAAGAAATAACACGGTCATAGCTCAAACCCAGGCTACGCAGTTTCGCCCCGGTTTCACGCGCCTGCGCGCGACCGGTGTCGTTCAGCGGAATATCGCTGATTCCCTGCATGAGCTGGTTCTTATTCCACTCAGTCTGTCCGTGGCGAATTAGCGTAAGCGAACCGCCCGCCAGGTTCTTAGGGAAAGGTTCGGCGTGCAGCTTAGGCTGGCGGCTGACCAGCACGTGGGCATCAATCGCATCGTCAAGATAATTAATAGGAAGCTCGGTGAGCGAAGCATTCGGAGGAATCGGGAACATGCCGTCAATCGTCTCGTAACCCTCATGCTCGCGGCCTTCCAGAAGCACGGTCATCGTCACCGCAATCAGCATGCCGTGGGTAGCCACCACAATGTTCTTGCCCTCATGCTCGCGGCGCACCCGGTTCAGAGCGGTCAGGGCGCGGCTCACCAGGGCCTCGCGCTCCTCAACCCCGTATTTATGCCCATCTGTGCGGGATGCGGCCACCAGCTCAGGGGTTGCACTCTCACCCTCCAAATCACCGAATGAGCGTTCTTCTAGCCCCGCGTATGCGCCCAGATACGGCACCCCTAGTGCCCGGGCAACAATCTGCCCGCTCTCCGCCGCACGCTCAAGCGGGGACGAAACCACACCGTCAATCTGCACGCCGCGCTGAGCCATCTCACGCAGCTGCGGCACGGCACCCCGAATCTGTTCACGCCCCGTATCGTTCAGCGGAATATCGGTTCTGCCCTGAAACCGGTGATTAATATTCCAGTCGGTCTGCCCGTGCCGAAGCAGAAAAATCTTACCGGGCGTTTCAGCATGTTCATGGTGGGTCTGTGCGTCAGTCATGGTCTTAAGTATGGCATCATCCTCACGATTTAGAGCCGTATCCCATAACACGCCCCGCTCATCCTTAGGGATGAAAACCCGCGAAAAACCCGGCATTATCGCCGCATTTTTTCACCCCGCAGACGGATAAAAACGCCCCGTCTCCCTTGGAAAAATAGATGCTATGAATACTTCTTACACCTCATACGCACCCGTTATCTCGGTGCGCAACCTTACCAAATCCTACGGACAGCACACAGTACTGCGCGATATTTCGCTCGATATTTATCCCGGCGAATCCGTGGCCGTCATGGGACCCTCCGGTTCCGGAAAAACCACGCTTCTGCACGCGCTCTCCGGCATTATTCGTATAGACTCGGGCACCATCCAGGTGCTCGGCGGCGGGCCCGAGATACCGGGCGGGCGCGTTGAACTCGGCGCCCTAAGCGAAAAACAGCGCACGAGCCTGCGTGCAAACTCCTTCGGATTCATCTTCCAGCAAGGGCTTCTCATCCCCGAACTCACCGCAGAAGAAAACGTCTCGCTCGCCGCCATGATCTCCGGGATGTCGCGCGAGCAGGCACGCGGCGCATCCGCAAACCTGCTCGCCCGGCTGGGGCTAGGCGACATGTGCGAGAAACGCATCGGCGAGCTTTCCGGCGGGCAGGCGCAGCGCGTGGCGATTGCGCGCTCGCAGATCACCGGTGCACCGATTACCTTTGCGGATGAACCCACCGGCGCACTCGACAGCGTGACCGCCCAAGAGGTCATGGATCTTCTGCTCACACTCGTACCGCAGCAGGGTAAAACCCTCGTGATCGTTACCCACGATCCGCAGGTTGCGGCGCAATGCTCCCGCACAATCCATCTGCACGACGGGCAGATTGTGCAGGATAACCGGCAGGATCCCACCGCGCCCGGTCAGCAGGGCGGGGATTCGGTACAGTATCGAGTGCCCACACCGCCGAGCCAGCCGGTACCCCCTCAGGATGCGGCACCCGCTCCTTCCGCGCAGCCGGGCGTCTTCCAGCCGGGGAACCCCGCGGTAAACCCGCCCCAAACATACAACCGGGTTTCCGCACAAACGCAGCCGCCCGCGAACGTTCGCTACTCCCCCGCCTATGCTCCGGGCACGGCGCACACCGCGGCCTCACGCAACCATGCACCAGCGCCGTATAAACCCGCCCGGCGTCCCTTCTGGATGCGCGGCCTCCTGGGGAAAGGCGCCTAAGAATGCAGACCTTCAAACTTCTCGCGCGCCGCACCCTGCCCACCTCACAGGCGGTTCTTCCGGTGCTTGCGTTTGCCGCATCTGCGGCGCTCTTTTTGCTGATCGCCGGAGGTATTCACGCCTTCTACACCTGGCTGGGCGGGGACGCCAGCACGGCCACCTCGGTCGAGGCGGGATCCGGCACCAAAAACACGGCGCACACGATGCAGCCGCTATACCTGATGCTCGCCTGGATTAGCGGGTTCCTGCTGCTCACCCCGCTCTTCACGCTCGGCGCATCCGCGGCACGGCTCAGCGCACGCCGCCGCGACGACCGCCTGGCAACCCTGCGGCTGCTGGGTGCCTCCACTCGACGGCTTACCCTCTACACCATGCTCGATTCCGTAATCTACGCTGCGGTTGGGTTCGTGCTCGGGTTTATCGTGTACCTGGTTCTGGTGCTGCCCTTCGGGATGCTGCGCTTCCAGAACATCCCGCTGGGTCCCGAAAATATGCTTCTGCCCCTGCCCATCGTGCTGGTCTGTGGGTTTGTGAGCCTGATCATCGCCGCAACCAGTTCGCTCTTTGGGCTCTCGAAAGTGACCATCAGCCCGCTGGGGGTACGCACCCGTTCGGATAAGCCGTCCCTGGGAAAACGCGCCCTCATTCTGGGCTGTGCGCTTCTAGTGGTGGGTTTCGTCGGGGCGATTGCCTCCCACATTATGAATCTCGCCGCCGATTCAATGGACTCGAACGGATTCGTGCTGGTGCTAGTAACCACCATCATGTTTGGGCTGCCGATCCTGCTCACGATGCTCGCCATAGACCTGATCGGCGGGTTCGTGGTGGGCCTGTACGCCCGCATTCGGGTTCGCGCCGCCCGCACCCCCGCAACCCTGCTGGCATATCGCTCTATTATGGAATCGCCGCGCGCCGCCTGGCGGCAGGTCTCCGGGGTTGCCATGACCACGTTTATTGCCGCTTTCCTGGGGCCGATTCTGGGCATGGTCAATTCCGCGCCGGGTGTGGAAGAAGGCTCGGCGGAGTCCTATCTTATTGGGGATATACTGCAGGGTCTGGTGCTGGTGCTGTTCCTCTCCTACCTGCTGGTGGCGCTTTCGGCGCTGCTAAACCAGTCCGCCGCTATCTATGAGCGCGGTTCATTGTATTCTTCTCTGCGGATGATGGGTACCGAAGCTACGGTTTTGAAGCGTTCGAGGCGCATCGTAGTGTTTGGCCCACTGCTGCTGGTGAGCTGTATGTCTGCGGTGGTGGCACTGCCGCTATTCGTGCTGCTGCTTGGTTCGGCGCTCACCGAGACGGGGCTGCTGTACACCGCGGCGCTGGTATTCGGTTCGATTGCGATGGGGCTGGGATTGGTGTTTGCGGCGCTGGCGGCAACCGGGCCCGTCA
Organism: Rothia sp. HMSC036D11; assembly: GCF_001814205.1. Lineage (NCBI taxonomy): Bacteria > Bacillati > Actinomycetota > Actinomycetes > Micrococcales > Micrococcaceae > Rothia > Rothia sp. HMSC036D11. Next base: position 239,304 of record NZ_KV815278.1, on the reverse strand, counting down.
TGGAACAGGTCAGCCGCAAACCGGTCTCGGCAGTGTAGCGTTCCCCTCCCCTTGTTCGCGAGCAGGTAGGATTTTCCTACCTGCTCGCGGCATGCCTAAGCGTTAAGACTAAAACTCGAACGGGTTGAGAATATCGAGGTCCATGCCCTGAAAATCTGCAACGTTACGAGTCACCAGCATCAGATGGTGTTCTCGGGCGGTGGCGCCGATCAGCGCATCGTATTCTGATTTCTTATGCGGCACGTAGAGTTCAGCGCAGGTGAGAGCAACCTCTAAAGAAACCGGCAGAATGCGCCCCGCAAACTCCGGCGCAAACTCATGAGAAAACCATTGCTGCAGAACCTGAGCCTGAGCCGCATCTTTACGGGCATGCCGCAGAATTCCTGTGCGAATCTCCATCATGCTAATCACGCTGATATACACGTCGTTCACGTCTACGTGTTCCACCCAACGGCGCACCGAAGGATGAATTCTGCCCGAGCGGTATTTACGCAGTTCAGAGATCACGTTTGTATCGGCAAGGTACACGGATTAGTTCTCCTCGCTGCCGAAAAAGTCACCATCGCCAGCGAAGTCTACCTCACGGTGAGGATTTGGGATGCTCGGTTCGCGGTCAATATCAAAATCAATCTCGCCCGCCTCTGCCGACATGGTGGAAAGCGCATCCGCCAAGGAACGCCGAGGTTGCGGTTCGGCCAGTCGTTGATAGTCTTCAATACTCAAAATAACGTTGGTCGGTGTGCCGCGTTTGGTAATAAAGACGGGTTCTTCTGCGGCGAGGCGCAGGGCGGCACTGGCATTCTGGTTAAATTCACGTGCTGATACTGTAGTCGTCATGATTTACTCCCCCAAGATCCAGTTGTAGTAATGTTACTATATTTCAGAATATCGCGAGCAGGTAGGATTTTGCCGACAAAGTAGGATTTTCCCACCTGCTCGGACCAAAAACCACCTGCTCGCGGAATAGGAGTAATAGGAGGGCGGGTGTGAGAAGATGGAGACATGTTTGAACACACCGTGCCCGCATCCTGGTTCCCCCGCTGCGCAATCTTCGACTGCGACGGGGTTCTTCTCGATTCCGAGACCGCCTGGAACCGCGTGCAGCGCGAACTCTTCAACCGCTGGAACATCCCCTTCAGCGACGACCTCGAAGAACAGTTAACCGGGCTTTCCGCGCATCAGGTTGCCGAAACGCTCGCGCGTCTCTCATACACCGGCGACCCTAACAACACCCAGGAATACGCCCAGCATCAGCACAATACGCTCACTGAACTTGCGCGCATCGAAGCAGATATTATCAACGCCGGTGTGGACCTCGTACCCGGTGCCCAAGAATTCCTCAGCTACCTGGGCGAGCATATGCCCGTGGCCGTCGCATCCAACTCCACGGCAGGCATTCTCGATACCAAAATGCACACCTACGGGTACGCCCCGCTCGTGCGCACCTGGGTCAGCTGCGACGACGTTCCCCACGGCAAACCCGCACCCGATATATACCGGGAGGCGGCACGTCGCCTAGGCTTCGCCGGGCCGGATGCGCTCACGATCGAGGACTCACCGGCAGGCGCGCAGGCGGCACGAGACGCCGGGACTAAGGTTCTTATTTACGTGCCCCACGGTAACTTTGCGGAGGCACCGCGCGGGTTTGGGCACTTCGACACGTTTACCGACCCGCAGCTTTGGCGCACGGCGCGCGACTGGGTGGCACGGCTGGAGGATTCGGCGGTGAAAGCATCCACAACCCTGATGGCGGAGAGCTAAAATGACACCTCAGAACCCGGGTAAAGATGCCCGCAACGAGCAGAATTTTGGCGACCAACCCGAGAAGAACTCGGCGCGAAATCGGGATGAACAGGCTCGCCCGAATCAGCATGAACAAACCCCGCGCGGGCAGTATCAGAGCGGGCAGGGGCGCTATGGTCTGCGCTTTGAAAACATGAGCGCCGAAGAACTCGAATACTACCGCCCATTCTGGGAAGAAAAACCCGACCCGGATGCGGTTCCTCCCGAACTTATCGACCACCTGAAGGTGCGGGCGCGCCGCCGCCTGGTGAACGCCCTCAGCCTGATTGCCGTGGCAGTCGGGGTAACCCTCACGCTCTCGGGCATGCTCTCAAGTGCCCTGTACCTTTCGCTCCCCGGGGCTCTCGCCTTCGGGGCAGGCATCTTCGGCTGGGTCGCGGTGCGCCGTCGCCTCTTCGCCTGGCTGCGCCTGCCCGGGGAGAGCGCGCTCAAACGCGGCGAACGAAGCCGCTGGTGGATACTACCGCATGTGCTGGCGGCGGCGGGAACCGCATCCATTCTGGGGTGTTTCTCGGTGGTGCCGATTATTTACGCGCATGTGGACGATACGCTCAGGCGCAATCACATCGTCATGTGGGGCGAGATCGGCACGACCCTGCTGATTTTCGCGGCGCTCATCTACGGCATGATGGCGCTCGGCGAATACACGCAGCAGGACGACGACGAACGGGTGCTGCGCCCCACCGATTACGCCCAGCAGAAGGGCACATCCGGCGATGCACCGCAGATTCCGCGGTACCGCCCGGGGATGCTCAACCCCCGCAATAAAGACGACTCCTCGTCGTAGCGGATGCGGTTACGGATGTTGTACTGGGCATGGGCGGCTGCACTATACATTCACAAGCCCAAATATAACTCAAGGGGTTTCCCACGAAGCGCGATTGCTTCACAGGAAACCCCTTGAGTGTGCCTGATCCGGCGAATCCTAGCGGCGCAGAGCCTTCTTCGCCAGCATATTGCCGATGAGCTGCACGAGCTGCACCAGCACGATAATGACCGCAACCACGGCCCAGGTGATCTGGTCCTGGAACCTCTGGTAGCCGTCAACGATAGCGACCTTACCCAGGCCGCCGCCGCCCACATACCCGGCCATGGCCGACATATCGACCACACCGATCACGATGAAGGTGTAGCCCAGGATCAGCGGTCCGAGCGATTCGGGAATCATCACGGTGAAGAGAATCCGCAACTTAGAGGCACCCATCGCGCGGGCAGCCTCAATCACGCCCGGATCAATCGAGACCATGTTCTGCTCCACGATGCGCGCGATAGCGAAGGATGCGCCGAAGGTCATCGCGAAGATCGCCGCGTTTATGCCTAAACGGGTCTGTACTACCGCACTGGTGAGCGGGCCTAAAGCCGCGATCAGAATAATGAACGGGATAGGCCGCACGATATTCACCAGAACGTTCAGCACCGTATAAGCAAACCGGTTCTGGAAGATATTTCCGGTGCGCGTGGTGTACAGCAAGGCGCCCATGATCAGACCGAGAAGACCGGCGATCACCATCGTGACAGAGACCATGTACAGGGTATCGAAGATGGCGGGAACCAGCTTATCGGGAATGAAGGTATCCCAATTCACCGACCGGGTTGATGCCGCTAACGGCAGAGTAGTCACAAGTGCAGACATTAGCGCACCTCCTGTACGCGGGTTACGGTCTTCAGCTCGGCAACCGCGGCATCAATACTCGTCACATCGCCAAGAAGTTCAAGGGTGAGGGTTCCGTAGGCTTTCCCCTGCAAGGTCTCAATACCGCCGTGCACAATATTGAAGCGCACGTTCCGCGAGCCCAGGTACGCCAGGATTTTGCCGAGTTCCTGATTGCCTTCCACGATCTCGACGTTCACCAGGTAGCCCTTGTGGTTCTTGCGCAGCGCGGCAGCCGCATCGCCGGTGGGACTCTGCTTGACGGTGGTCGCCACGAATCGTTGCGCAACCTCGGTCTGCGGATTCGAGAAAACCTCGTAAACGCTTCCGGTCTCGACCACACGGCCCTCTTCCATGACCGCCACACGATCGGCGATCGAGGAAACAACATCCATTTCGTGGGTAATCACGATAACCGTAATCCCAAGCTCACGATTGACCTCTTTGAGCAGCTCAAGCACCTCATGCGTGGTTTCCGGGTCAAGGGCGCTGGTTGCCTCATCCGCCAACAGCAGGGAAGGTTTCGTAGCAAGCGCACGGGCGATACCCACGCGCTGTTTCTGCCCGCCGGAAAGCTGGCTCGGGTAGTATTTCGCGCGGTCTGCCAAGCCCACGAATTCGAGCATCTCCTGCACGCGTTTGGTGCGTTCTCCTTTGCTCCATCCGGCAACCTTGAGCGGGAACTCCACGTTTTGGGCTACAGTGCGCGAGTTCATGAGGTTGAACTGCTGGAAGATCATGCCGATATTGGTACGGACTTTTTGCAGCTCAAGGTCACGTTTACCGGAAATCTCGAAGCCGTCCACAGTCAGGGTGCCGCTGGTGGTGCTCTCCAGCCCGTTGATCAGGCGCACCAGGGTGGATTTGCCTGCGCCCGAGTAGCCGATAATCGCGAAGATCTCGCCCTTCTTGACGGTGAGGGAAACGTTTTTGACGGCGGCAACTTCTTTCTTGCCCTTGCCGAAAATTTTGGAGACGTTATCGATCGTGACCATGGGCTCGGCGCCGGTGTCCGCTGCGCCGGGGCTGATGAGGGTGTTGGTGCCCTTCGGTGTGGTGGCGCCGGGCTCTGGGTTCTTCGCCCACGGGGCTGCCTGTTCGCTCACTGTACGCTCTCTTTGCTCTCGTGTGATTTAGGGCTGGGGCAAAATACGCCGGATGCGCTCGTTCTCGGCGGCGCGCATCCGCATGTATTCACCCCAGGGACGGCAAAGGCGGTAAGCCGGTTTTCGCCTGGTTTTCAGGGAAATGCCGGGTTACCGCATTTACCGTGTGCACTCATGCACGTGTCTGTTTTACTTGCGAAGCGCCGATTCTTCTTTCTGCAGCGCCTGCTTCAGTTCGTCCTGGGAGAGGTTCACCTCAACTGCAGTGTTCTTGGAGTCTTCCTTCACGGCGTCCTGCACGGGCTGGGTGTGGAAGATTTCGACGACCTTCTTGTAGGTTTCGTCGTCTACCTTATCCTTCTGCGCCACGAACAGGTTCACGTAGCGGCGGGCGTCGGGGTTGTTGGGGTCGTCCTGCGCGAGGGCGTCCGAGGGGTTCAGTCCCGCATCCGCCAAGAAGGTGTTGTTGATGACGGAGGCGTCCACGGAGTCCAGGGATACCACGGTCTGCGATGCGTCCACGGGGGTAACCTTGACCTTGGACTTCTCGGTGTCAATATCGTCGTGGGTGGGGCTGTGTACGTCAGACTTGAGGGTTACCAGGTTCTGAGCCTTCAGCAGCAGAATGGCGCGTGCCTCGTTCACGGGGTCATTCGGGACAGCAATGGTACCGTCCTGGGGAATTTCGTCTACCTTCTTGTGCTTCTGTGAGAAGAGAGCCATGGGGTAAATATTGGTTGAACCGACGATCTGCAGATCTTTACCCGAGTTCACGTTGTAGCTCGCCAGGTATGCGATGTGCTGGAAGCGGTTCAGGTCGGTATCACCCGATTCCACGGAGGGGTTGGGCTGGTTGTAGTCGGTAAATTCCTGGTATTCGATGTCGATACCCTGCTTGGCGGCTTCTTCCTTGAGCACGTCGTTAGCTTTCTCGGTGCCGACCACGCCGATGGTGACCTTCTTGTTGTTACCGTTACCGTTGTTCGAGGAGGAACCGCAGGCGGCGAGGCTGAAGACGAGAGGTACAACTGCCAGTGCAGCAACAAATTTTTTCACGGCTATGAAACTTTCTGTTGTTTGGGTTTACGATGCGCCACCACATGCACGATTTAACTCCTGTGCGGGTGGTTCCCGGGTTTCCGGGGGTGTTTACCCATTAGAGCATGCCCCCGGCTGTGGATGGTAGTTATTTGGCCCCACCGTGACACACTCCGTCAACCTCGTCATATTTCTTAACATTTCGGAGAGCTGGGACGCTGCTGGGACGTTAAAGTTTCGGCGAGCAGGTGGTTTTTGGTACGAGCAGGTAGGATTTTCCGACCTGTTCGGCCATATCCTACCTGCTCGCGGGTAGGTTTGATGCCGGCAGGGATGCAGCAGTCGCCACAAGCCCGCCCCCGATAGCCCAGCCGCCGGGCAGAACCGGAGCATCCGGCATAGTCGGGATGCGCGCCGTGAAGGTGCCGCGCGCGTCCTCTCCCCTGCGCCCCGCCCCAGATTCGACGTCGCAGGCTACGGAAATATCGCTCACGTCAAACCCTCGAAAACCCAGGGGGTACCAGGTTTTGAGCGCCGCCTCTTTCACAGAAAACAGCACTTTCGAGTAGACCCCAAAGGCAAACCGCCGTTCTTCTTCGCGCACAATAAGCTCTTGCACGGCGGCAGAGAGCGACACCGCGGGTTCAACATCGATCCCGACGCCCGCATAGCGCTTTGCCGAGCCAACCGCCGCCGCACGATACCCGGCGCAGTGGGTCATGCTCCCCACAACCCCCGCGGGCCAGGTGGGCGAACCATCGGCGCGCGGCACGAAGATGGGCTCAGTCGGCGGTTCGGTGAGCTCAGGCTCCCGCAGGTACAGCCGCTTGAGCGCCAGCCGAGCGCAGGAGCGCGCCGTAGTCGCCTCGCGCACGCGCTTGGGGACGGCGCTGGCGAAATACTCCCGTTCAGCATCGTGAAGGTGCCCGAAATCGCCGGTGGTCTCTGCCACGCATATATCCGGTGGAAGCAGGTTGCGCATCAGCGATTCGCCCGTGTTCTCGGCGGTGCTCATATGCTCAAGCCCCCGCGAATTTTCGGTGCCGCCCGTGTTCTCGGAGCCCTTCATATCGTCAAACGCTGCATTCACGCGGTTCACCATAGCATCACCGCCGCATCCGCTGAGGTATTGTGCCTAGTCAAAGGACGGAATTTCGCCCCGCTGCATGGCGTGCACCGCATTGCGGAAATCCTCGGTGAGCACGCCGCGGGCGAAGAATTCGTGCTCGGCATGCATATGCTCTTCGAGCTCCACAACATAGCGTGCGGCCAGCATAGACTTGGCGGCGCGCACCGTATGAGAGGCCGAACCGGCAATCTGCTCCGCGAGCTGTTCGGCGCATGCGTTCAGCTCACCCGGCTCCGACACCCGATGCACCAGCGAAAGCTCCTGCGCACGCGCGGCACGCAGAATCGGCTGGGTGTATAACAGTTCGGTGGCGGCGCTGAACCCGGCGTAGCGCGGTAAGAACCAGCTCATCCCGCCGTCCGTGGATGCCCCAATCATGCCGTAGGCAATATTGAGTTTGGTGCGCGGTTCGGCAACGCGCAGATCGCATGCGAGCGCCAGGGACATGCCTGCACCCGCCGCCTGCCCGTTAATGGCGGCGATAAAGGGGATGGGCGCAGCAACGATCCCAAGAATAATGTCTTCGAGCAGGCGCGCGAGTTCGCGGCTGTACGCTAAGGATTCTTCCTTTTCGCGCGACATGCCTTCGGCGAAGTCGTCGTAGCTGCCGCCTAGACTAAAATCCTGCCCGGCTCCGGTGAGCACGGCAGCTTTGAGCGTATCGTCCTCGTGCAGCCGGTTGAGCACCTCGCGCAGCTCGGTCGCCAGGTGGCGGCTGAGAGTGTTGCGGTTTTCGGGCTGATTCAGGGTCACATACGCGATGCTGCCGCGGCGTTCGAGGAGTACGGCTGGGCTATCTGCGGTGTTGTTAGTCATGAAGTACCATCCGAACTGTGGCTGTTGTGGCGGGTTTGCTCTGGCCTTTAACATGCACGGCAACACGAATTTCGGCGAGGGTGGCATCCCCAAAATCTTCGGCGCTCACGATTGATGCGCTGCCGCATACCTGCGAGTCCACCGGCACGGCGCTGCGGAACCTGGCGGCACTCACCCCGGCGTTCACAAGCATAGAGGTGCCCTCTGCGGGGAGCAGCTGCCCGGCGAAGGTGATGGCGAGGCTCAGCAGATAAGCCCCGTGTACGATGGTGCCACCGAAGGGGGTGTGCGCCGCGCGGTACGGGTCTGTGTGAATCCACTGGGTGTCGCCGGTGAGCTCGCCGAAGCGGTTGATGTTCTGCTGGCTGATGCACATCCAGGGGGTTTCACCCAGGGGTTCACCGATGCGCGCGCTCAGATCGACGGTGCGTTCCGCGGTCATGATGCGCCTCCGGCGGCGTGATCGGCAGCAGTTTGTACGTCTTCGGGGGTAATAGCGCCGCCTGCGCCGGTTCCGGTGACGGTTTTCAGATCGACCCCGAGGGAGCGGGCGAGCCTGCGCACGGCGGGCGAAACTTTGGCACCCGAACGGGCCTTGCCACCCTGAATTTTGGCGGATTTTGGCGGCAGCGCGGTACCGGTTCCGCCGGGTTTGATGGGCATTTTGCCCCTGCCCACCAGGTGTTTGCTCTCTCCCGCGCCGGGTTTTGCGGGGAGCTTATCGGCTGAATCATTCGCGGGGGTTTCTGCACCAGTCGTGGGCGCCTGGGCCTGCGGGGTGGGGGTGCGCAGCTCGATGAGAGGCGCATCCACGTCGACAACCTGACCGACCGGTTCGAGCAGACGCACCACGGTGCCTGCAACCGGCGAAGGGATTTCGACCGTGGATTTAGCGGTTTCGACCACCACGAGCACCTGATCCAGCTCAACCTGCTGCCCTTCGCTGATGAGCCACTCGATAATCTCGCCCGAGCGAAGCCCCTCCCCTAAATCCGGCAGGTAAAAGGTGAAGGGGTAGCCGGAAGCGTCGGAACCCTCGGGCGGTAAGGGCTCGGGGCTTGGGGCGGATGAAGCGTGCGGTGTATCAGTCATGCGTGTTTCTCCTAGTCATTCTCGGCGTAGAGGGTTGCGATAGCGCCCAGAATCTTCTCTTCGTTCGGCAAATACAGGTGTTCCAGCCCGGGCGGCGGATAGGGCACGTCCAGACCGGTCACGCGCTCTACTGGGCGTTCTAAGTAGTCGAAACAGCGTGAGGTAATGCGCGCCACCACCTCGGCGCCGAATCCGCCGGTCTGCGGGGCCTCGTGCACCATGACGGCGCGGCCGGTGCGCATCACGCTTTCGCATACGGTGTGTTCGTCGAACGGGGTGAGGGTGCGCAGGTCGATCACCTCAACGCTGTACCCGTATTCGGCGGCGGTTTCGGCGGCGGCAAGCGCCATCGGTACCGTCGGCCCGTAGCTGATAAGGGTTACGTCCTCGCCGGGGCGGCAAATTCGTGCCTGCCCAATCGGCAGAGGATCCGCCGAGGTATCCAGGTCGCCCTCTTCCCAGTACAGACGCTTGGGTTCATAGAAAATCACCGGGTCGTCACTGCGAATTGCCTGGCGCAGCATATGGTAGGCATCCGAAGGGTTGGAGGGGGTGTACACGTGCAGCCCGGGGGTATGCGCAGCGTAGCCCTCCGAACTGTCGCTGTGATGCTCCACGGCACCCACCCCGCCGCCGTAGGGCATGCGCACCACCACGGGCATGGAGAGGTCGCCGCGCGTGCGATTGCGCATTTTCGCCAGGTTGCTCACCATCTGTTCAAAAGCGGGGTAACCGAAGGCGTCAAACTGCATCTCGATCACGGGACGGAACCCGTACATTGCCATGCCGATCGCGGCCCCCATAATCCCTGCCTCAGAAATGGGGGTGTCGAAGCAGCGTTCCTCACCAAACCGTTCGGTCAGCCCGTCGGTCACACGGAAAACACCGCCGAGGGTTCCTACGTCCACGCCGAACATCACCACGCGGTCGTTATGCTGCATTTCGTGGCCCAAGGCCAGGTTGAGGGCGCCCACCATTGAGGTTCGCTGCACCGCATCTGAGCGGGATTGGGTCGATTCCGGTGCCTGAGGTGCGGCGTCGGATGCGGTCTTCGCGCCGCGTACCTGAGTATCTGCTGCCTGCTGGCTCATGCGTTTTCTCCATTCTGCGCGGCGTGCTGTTGTGCGTACTGTTCGGCGACGGTGCTCAGGGTTGCCGGCGGGTTCGCATATACGTGGGCGAAAAGGTCCTGCGGGTTGGGCATCTGCAGCTGCATCATGCTGGTGCGAGCCTCGGAGGCGATCTTTTCTGCGGCCAGGATTGCGTTTTCGATATGGGTCTTCGCGTTCGGCAGGCGCTGGTACATCTGATGCTGAATGCGGGTGAGCGGGTCACGCCCGCGCCACTGCTCGACTTCTTCGCGGCTGCGGTACCGATCGGGGTTGTCGGAGGTCGTATGCGGCCCCATGCGGTAGGTCATCGCCTCAATCAGGGTGGGGCCGCCACCGGCACGGGCACGCTCGACGGCTTCGTGCAGCCGGGGGTACACCTGCTCAAAATCATTGCCGTCAACCCGGTAGGCGGGCATGCCGTACCCTTCACCCTTCGCGGCGATACTTGCCGCGCGCATCTGCCGGGATACGGGGGTTGAGATAGCGTACCCGTTATTCTGCACGAGGAAGACAACGGGTGCCTCGAAGACGGCGGCGAGGTTAAGCGCCTCATGAAAGTCGCCTTCGCTTGTGGAACCGTCGCCGCACATCGCGAGAGCTACCGTGGAATCACCGGCGAACTTTGCCGCCATCGCCAGCCCGACCGCGTGGGCGGTATGCGTGGCGAGCGGTGTTGCCTCCGGGGCGGTATGCGTTTTCGTGGGGGCATACCCGCAGTGCGAAGACCCGTGGAAGGGCGAGAGAACTTCGGCAAGGTCGATACCCCGGCTCATGACGGCGACCGAATCGCGGTAGGTAGGGAAAAGCCAGTCGGCGGGTTCTAAGGCGAGGGCGGCGGCAACTTGGCATGCCTCCTGCCCCAGGGACGAGGGGTACGCCCCCATATATCCCTGTTTGGCGAGGTTGCTCGCCTGCTGGTTGAAGTGCCTGCCCGCGAGCATGGCGGCGTGGGCGGTGATGAGCAGGTCATCGCTCACGCCGTTCTGCACCTGCTGCGGCGAGGATTGTAGTGTGTTGGGCATGTTAACGCCTATCTGTCGGTCCCCTCATAAAAGGCTCTTTTTATGAGGGGTGTGGGTGGCATAAGAGTGAAATACGGTGAGGGATTCTGGCTGCGCGCAACCGGGATGCGCCCTGACCGCCAGCGCCTAGGTAGTGGTTTTGAACCCGATCACGCCCGCGCCCCAGGTGAATCCCGCCCCGAAGGCGGTCAGCGCCAACAAGTCTCCCGGTTTCACGTGCCCCTCCTGCTGCCCGACGGCTAGGGTAATCGGGATGGAGGCGGCAGAGGTGTTCCCGTACCGGTCGATATATGAGAGCACTTTGGAGGAATCCCAGCGCAGCCGCCGTGCGACCGCCGCCATAATCCTGCCGTTAGCCTGGTGGCAGACCAGCTGGTCGATCCTCTCCGGGTCTATACCGCATGAGTCGAGTACATAGGTGATTTCCTCGGACATCGCATCCACCGCCGCCATATAGACCTCGGCGCCGTCCATCACTACCTGCTGCGTGGAATCAGAAATATACAGCGCCTGCGCCTGGCTGCCGTCGGAACCGAACGAACACATATAGGGGTATTCGTCCTCGCTCACCTCGGGGGCCGCCTGTACGATAGCGGCACCGGCACCGTCGGCGAAGAGTACCGCCGTGCCCGCATCCTCGGGGTTGGTCAGGCGTGACATTGCATCGGCACCGATGACGAGCGCCCGGTCGATACTGCCCTGCTCGATTTTTGAGGCAGCGTAGTCGAGGGCGTACAGGAACCCGGAACATGCGGCGTTCAAATCGACCGCGCCCACCTGCGGGGCGCCTAAACCTGCGGCGACGACGGGCGCAAGCCCCGGCGAAACCTGGTCGGCGGTTGTGGTTGCGGCAAGCACAAAGTCGATTTCTTCGGCGCTTATACCGGCATCCGCAAGCGCCTTCTCGCTCGCTTCAAGCGCCAGCTCGGCGAGAGTCTGCTCCTGGCGCAGGTGGTGGCGCTGGCGCACTCCGGTGCGACTGGCAATCCATTCGTCGTCCACGCCGAGCGCGGCGAATTCGCTGTTTGGAATGGGGTCATTGGGCACGGCGGCGCCAACGCCCGAAATTGTCACACTCATGGTGCCTTTCTTGAATTTCTACATAAAGGTGAATCGGCTGCGTGCCTTAACGGCGCCGTCCTGATTCACGGTGATCTCTGTCTGATAGGTGTCGCGGTGTTTCTCGCACCGCAGCAGGTTGAGGGTTGGAATCTCGGTGAGTTCCACGAACTCGAAAAATTCGTGGGATTCTTCCGCCACGCGCAAGCCTGCGGGGTCTGCCCCGGTACGATGCGCGAGAGCCGCCACCGCGAACTGCCGGGCTGCGCTTGCCATCATGAGCCCCGGATAGTGGTCCAGCGGGCGGTCGAAATGCCGTGGCGGGGCTGTTGGCACGATGCGGCATTGGGCTAGTGCGGGGGTTCCCGGCGGGTTCTGAAGAGGCCGTTCCGAGGTTTTCTCCTGCGGATCTTCCGCCTGTTCCTGAGTGGTTTCGGTACCGTGGGTTGTATCGTCATGGCGCACGTCTCCGATCAAAACCTGGGATGCGTCGCTCACCCCGCACAGGTGCGCGGGAACAGCCTGCACGTGTCCGTACGGTGTTCCCCACACGCGCACGGCCTTCGGGGGTTCGGCGGATGCACCACTGGCGGAAGCCGCATCCTGGATTTCTGCGGTGTTCCCGAGTTCACCGCGCAGTTCCTCGAAGGTATCGGCGGTGAGGAAGAGCGCCGCACCGTCGCTTTCGGCCAGGCAGGTATCGCCCGCCCAGAGGGTGACCGCCCCGCTGATCGCATAGCACGGCTGCCCGCGCCTGCGGCGGATGGTGCTCACGGGAACGTGCAGGCTCAGCTCGATCGGCTCGTCTGCGCCGGTTGTGTCGGAGCCGCGAACATAGCCGCCCAGAACATGCGGGGTGAACGTGAGCCCTGCGCCGCGAAGCACGAAATGGTCGGCGGATTTCACGCCGAGCGCCTCACGCCCGAGCGCCTCGATCCCCTGGCGGTGCAGGTCTTGCAGGTATTCCACATCGGTCACGCTCAGCGTGACCGGCTCCCTCACATCGGGGGCGATGCGCGTATCGTACCGCAGGAACACGCGGTATTCCCCGTCGTTCGCCGAGTCTTCGGCGGCGGGTTTTTCCGCTCGCGTGAAGTCCACATCGGGTACCGTGCCGGGGGCAGGGTGATAGGCGCATCCAAGAAACGCCGCGTATCGCGGGTCTGCGGATGCACGTCCCGCCGTCAGCGGCGCATCCTCGGGAGGCTGCCGGGTACTCATGCGCGTATCGCCAGGGTCACGTTGTGCCCGCCGAAGCCCAGAGAGTTTGAGAGCCCCAGCCTTTTAGGCGTACCGTTGGCCGCGCTGAACGTGCCGGGTGCTAAATCCTGCGGTTCGCCGCTGATGCGCACCCGCCCCAGCCGCTTATCCAGGTTTTTCAGCCCCAGAGTGGGCGGTGCCTGCCCGTGCCGAAGCGCCTGAAGCGTGGCGATGGTCTCGACGGCGCCCGCAGCCCCGAAGAGGTGCCCGATCGCCGATTTCGTGGAGGAAACTGGGATGTCCTCAAGAGCATCCCCGAGCGCCTGCCGCAGCACGTTCGCTTCGGTCGTATCGTTCAGCTCGGTTCCGGTGCCGTGGGCGTTCACGTACGATACCTGTTCGGGGGTTGCCCCCGCGGTTTCAAGCGCGCGGTTGAGGGCGTAGGCCGCATACATGCCGTCCGGGTTCGGCGCCGTAATGTGGTGGGCGTCCGAGGAGAGCCCGTACCCTGCGATTTCGCCCAGTATCTCGGCGCCCCGGGCGCGGGCGTTCTCGGCTGATTCGAGCACGAGAATACCGGCACCCTCCCCCAGGTTGAAGCCGTTGCGCTCCTCATCGAAGGGGGTCGAGTTCCCGTCGGGCGAGATCGCCCCGGCGGCGTTGAAGATAGCGCGGGTGAACCGGGTGGTCCCCGCCTCTGCGCCGCCTACGACGGCCGCATCCGCCTCGCCCAGCAGAATACTGCGCACACCGGCAACAATCGCCTGCGCCCCCGAGGAGCACGCCGTGACGATTGCGGTTGTTTCGCCGTGCAGCCCGTGGCGCATGGAAATATGCGCGGGCGCGGCGTTCGCCATCATCATGGGCACGGTCAGCGGCGAGACTTCCTCGGCACCCTCGGTGTGCATCACTAAATGCTGCGTTTCGAGGGTGTCCAGCCCGCCGATAGCGGTACCGATATAGCAGGTGATGCGCCGCGCATCGCACGGCAGCCCGCCGCCCCAGCCCGCCTGCGCGATAGCCTCATCGGCCGCCGCCACGGCAAGCTGGGTGTACCGGTCCATGCGGCGCATCTCGCGGCGACTGAGCGGGTTCTTTGCGTCAAAGTCGAGGCATCGCCCAACTTTGCCGCCCAGCCCGTTCTCGTTTTCGTCGTTCAGCCCGCTCAGGCCCGCCACGGCACGCTCATGCAGCGTCTCGGCGCCAACACCCAGCGGGGTGACGGCACCGATTCCCGTGATGACTACTCTCGTACTCACTTCTCCTGTGCCTTTTCACGAATAATATCTACGGCATCCTGCAGGGTGGCGGCGTTTTCAAAATCCTTGGGCTTGACGGGAATCATCAGCTGCTTCTTGACCGCCTGGGTGAGCTCAACAACGTCTAGGGAGTCGAGCCCCATCGAATCGATTTTGGCGTCGAGTTTGACGGTGCTGGCGGGCACGCCCATGTCGATCACCTGCTGGGTCACGAATTCTTCCAGGGATGCGGTGTTAACGGGGGTCTCAGTCATGGTTCTCTCCTGATCTGATTATCTGGTGTTTCTCTGTGGTTGGTTATCTGTTGTTCACGGCGGGTACCCGTGAACTTATCCGGCAAACGGCGGGCTTGCTCGGGGCGAGCGCGAACCTAGTTCAGCGAAAACGCCTGAGCACTCAGCCCGCCATCTACCGCAATGCTCTGCCCGGTAATGTAGTCGGCGCGGTCGCTGGCGAGGAACGCCACGCACTCGGCAATATCGCGTGCCTGCGCGGGGCGAGCCATTGGCACGGCGCGCTGCACCGACTGGGTGAAGGTTTCAACTTCTTCGGTCATTGAGGTTTCAACGAGTCCGGGGCATACCGCGTTCACGGTCACCCCGCGGCGCGCCACCTCGATAGCCATCGCGCGGGTTATTCCCAAAATTCCGCTTTTCGCGGCGGAATAGCTGCCGGTTCCGGCGATTGTCCTCCCGGCGAGAATCGAGGAAATATTGATGATTCGCCCAAAACGTGCGCGAATCATCGGCCCCAATGCCCGCCGAGAGGTACGAAAAACCGAGCTTAAGTTTGTCGAAATCGCCGCATCCCATTCGTCGTCGCTGAGCCCCGCAACCAGCCCGTCGGAACGAATTCCGGCGTTATTGACCAGCACGGTGACCTGCCCTAACGAGTCTTCGAGTGCATCAAAGGCGTCATCAACTGAGGTGGTGCTGGTGACGTCAATTTTGATGGGCATCGCTGACACGCCGCACTCGCGGATGCGCCCGGCAACCTCTTCGGCACGCTCGATTCCGGTGGCGTAGCCGACGGCTATATTCCATCCGTCCTGCGCCAGTCTGAGCGCAATTTGTGCGCCAATATCTCCCGACGCTCCGGTGACGAGGGCGCATCCTGGACGCTTCTGGTGTGTCATCTGACTCCTTAGGTTTGGTTCTTATGCGGCGGCGGGTTCACGGCGTATCGCGTGCCGTAGTAGTTCGCCGCGCGGTGCTCAATAGCGTTACGTGGGATGCGTGAATGCGTGTTTCGCCCGTGTTTTAGGCGAAGGCGGCCTGTCCGGCGTCTGCGGGAGTGGGGTACTCGGAATTGAGAACACCGATCTGGCGCAGCAGGCCGAGCTCATCGCGCCCGCCCCAGTGCTCTATAGCCTTGCCGTCTTCAACACGGAAAAGGTGCAGGTGGTGAATCTCGAAGGGCTTGCCGGTGGCGGGAACCCCCATGAACTCGCCGGTGTGAACGCCGCTGAACTTGATCGCCATGGTGTAGTGCTTACCATCCGCGCTTGCCACGATCTTCTGGGGCTTCCACGAGGCATCGGAGAACGCCTGGTTCATGTATTTCGCGGTTGCCAGGTACCCTTCGGGACCGCCGCCAACGCCTTCGCTCGCCTCATGATCGACGAAGTCGGGGTGAATGTACTTGCGGGCGGTTTCGATATCCATGTTCGTGAAAATCTCAGCCACGCCGAGGGCGACGGTGCGCAGGTCTTCGGGCATCTGCGCCATCATGTCTTCGATAATATTTCCCCACTTACCCATGGGTTTTCCTTTCGTTGGGTGACCTTCCGGTCACGGGGTTTAAACTGTTTCCTCTGCCGGTGAGAGCAGGGGGTGCAGCTGTTTCACACACTCTTCGGTTGTGGTGAATTCGATGGCATCCCACCCGGCTGCACGGGCGCCTTCGCAGTTACGCGCAAGGTCGTCAATGAGGATGCACTGCGCCGGGTTCACCCCGGCAAGTTCTGCGGCGTACTCGTAGATACCGCGCTGCGGTTTGCGGTATCCGACCTCGAAGGAGAGCACAATATCGTCGAAAAGATCGGGTTCGTTGAGCATGGCGCGCCAGTGGTTATCCCAGGTGGGCACCATATTTGAGATCAGCCCTACCTTCACGCCGTGCGCCTTGATCTCGTGCAGGTACGCTACCCAGGATGCGTTAGGCTCGCGGTCGCGGAACCAGTCGTCGGCGAGGGTGTCGAGCTGGAACGCCCCGCCGACCTGCTCGGAAATTTCGCTCAGCCACTCTTTTTCGCTCATCAGGGGCGTATCGACGAGTTCCAGCGGGTCGGTGAGGTTGTGGTTGCGGGCGACCGCTTCAAATCCCGCGCGCAGCTGGGACTCGGTGAGCCCGTATTTCTGGCAGAAGACGCGCATCGTGTGGCTGACCGGCGGGGTGAGTACTCCGCCGAAGTCCGTCCACACATATTTCGTGGTGTCGTATTCGGGCGACATAAAGGTCCTTGTCATCTAGCTTTTGAGCGCGAAATCCGCGATCTGCCGGTTATCTTGTTCAACCACGAATTCCCCGGGTGCCGTTGCACGGATCTGCACGGGTGAATCGAGTTCTGCGAACGCCAGGAAGTTCCCGCGTATTGAGGAAATTTCGGGGGCGCGCTCGCTATCCGGGCGGGTTGCCAGGTAGAGCTGCCGTGCCGCCTCGGTCAGAATCTGCATGGTGATGTGGTCGTAGGCGTGGTCGAAAAGTGCCTTATTCGCCACGTTCGGGGTCACCTGCGCACTCGGGGTTTCGGTGGTGTTCAGTTGCGAGATCACCACGTTGAGGGGGTTTCGCCTGCCCACACGCTCGGGGGCGATGGGATCCTGCACGTCTGTGAAGGTCAGCTCGTGCAGGTTCGCGGTCGTGGGCGGCGGGGTGCCGCGGTATTCGCTGCGCAGCGCCTGCAATTGGTTTTTGGTGAGGATGCGCCCGCCGCTGAAGTGCTCGGCGATCACCCGGTTGCCCATGATGAGCTGCTGGTAGCACCGACCGGAGCGCGGGGCGCCGCGCCGAATGGAGGTCCAGTCGAAGTAGTTGCGAATCAGCAGGTTGGTGTCTTCGGGGTTTAGCGCGGCGATTTCGTGCGGATAAATCGTGAGCCCAAACTCGTTGGAGATTAGGGTGTTTCCGGCGTCTACACCGACTTCGTGGGCGCTGGCGATTGTCGCCTGCCGCGCAATTTCGAGCAGCAGGAGCGCATCGGGGGTTCCTTCGGCATCGTTGTAGATGCTGTCGTGAAAGAAGCTGTGCGATGAGGGCAGCTGCGCCGCTACAAGCACGTGCTGCGCGCTCTGCCGGCGAATATCCGTGAGGAAAACTTCGGAAACCGCTGCACGGTGTACCTTATGACGATCGACAGTACGGTCATAGTGCAGATCTTCTATATCCGGGTCTATCGTGATAGTTTCGTCGAGCTCTGGTGCCGACTCGTATATGAGGGTCATATGCCCTCCTCCTTTGGCTGTGGTTGGTGTATGTTGCACGTGGTTACGGGATCCCGTGGGGCTTACCGTGTGCGGGTGAGTAAGCTCCTTGGGTGTGCGTTATCGGTGTTGTTATGCCCTGCCGCTGGATACGGGTAATATGGTGAAGATTCTCAATATCAAAAAGATATAAGTACGGTCACTATGATGTGAAGGTGTGATGATCCCTTGATATTCCTGCGGATTCACGATGGATGCGGGCTGCGAAAGACCGAAAGCGCAGCGCTTGTCTATCCCGGCATATACCTGGGGGTGCACCGCTGCCCGTGAGGTTGGGTCAGCGAGGATCCGAATGTCGGAAGGCTTCGAGTGCTCAGGCAGCGCACCGCATCGTGCGTTATCTGGCGTCTGTTATGAATTCTGCTGATTTCGTCGGTGTTCATAGCGTTCATTCCTTTTTCATCCCTACCGTGTGGGTAGGAGATACCATCGGAACGTTTCGGAAGTTTGAGTTAGGTTCTGATGGTTGTCTGTGGTTGGTTGAAAAATATGTGCAGCTGGCCTAGGGCAGCTTAGCTGCGGGTTCTGGTTCTGGCGCGACCGCTCGTTCGACGGCGGGTGCGCCAGTTTTGGGAAGCACGGTGAAGACGGCAACAGCACCCAAAAGACCGACTGCCGCACCTACCCAGCACGCAGCGGCTACGCCTCGGGGCGATTGTGCCGTTGCGGTGGCGATTCCAATACTTCCCATCAGCGCGATACCCAGGGCGCCGCCGAGCTGCATAGCAACATCGGCAACCGCCGAGCCCGCGCCGGTTTGTTTCTTGGGGGTCGATTCAATGATCGAGTTCACGGAGGCCGGGGCGCCAAAACCTACGCCCAGACCGAACGTGAAGAGCGCTATCATAACCTGCCCGCTCTTGGGCGAGGGGCTGATAGCCAGAAGCACCATGCCGAGGGCGACCATGAGAGGACCGGTGGCTGAGACGGGACCCAGCCCGAACTTCTCGACGAGTTTGGGCGAGATCGGTGCCACGAGAACCGCCGAACACATGGCGAGCATATGCAGACCGGAAATAAAAGGGTCAAGCCCTAGGACGAACTGCAAATGCTGAGTCATGATGAACAGCCCGCCGAAGACCCCGAAAAATACCGAAGAGATCGTCAGCAGCGGCCCGCCGAACCGGCGGTTACGGAAGACCTCATGGCTGAGCATGGGCGATGCGCTGCGGCGCTCCCATACGATGAAGATGAGGCTCAGTACCACACCCGCAATCAGCAGGGTCAGCGTCAAGCCTGAGGTCCAGCCTGCTTCCGGGGCGGCGATAATGCCGTACACCAGCAGGGCGGGCCCGAAAATTGAGAGGATCAGCCCGAAGAAGTCCAGGCGGGAAGAGTGCTTTTTTGAGGATTCTGGGGCGAGCATCAGGCATGCCAGGAATGCCACGGCAATAATAGGCACGTTGACCAGGAAAATTGATCCCCACGAAAAACTTTTGAGCAGCAGTCCGCCCACGATGGGACCGAGCGGAATACCCAGCGAGGACATTCCTACCCAAATTCCGAGAGCTTTAGCACGTTCATGGTCTGGAAAAATATCACGAATAAGTGCTAGGGTCGAAGGCATAATAAATGCTGATCCGAGACCCATAATTACTCGTGAAAAAATAAGTACTTCTGCATTAATAGAGAAAGCCGCCAGTATTGAACCAAGCAGCAAAATAAACATACCGGCTAGAAAACTTAGTTTATGTCCGATTCTGTCGGCAAGACCGCCAAAGAAAAGTAGCGGTGCGGCAAATGCAAGTGAATAGGCTGCAACAACCCATTGCAATTGTTCGCCCGTTGCCTGTAGTCCAGTCTCCATAGACGGTATAGCGACCGCAACAATGAGCGAATCCAGCCCGGTCACAACCAGCGCTAGGCACATAAACCCGAGGATGGCCCAGCGCTTGGGGTGGGGTGTAGTCACGCTCATTTTTGGTCCTTGAAGTGGTTGGAAGACATAGCTATATGTAACAGTGATGTCTCAAGTATACAGTTCAAATTTGGTCTGTCAATCGTTTATTTTCTCTATTTACATGTCAATTATTCACATATATTTATTGCCACCCAAGAAACAAAATTAGTGTCGCTGTAAATTATTAAAAGAATTGAGAGAGTGAAGGTTTAATTTTTATATTTTCCTTGTAAATACTTTCATCAAAATTCCCCGGTAATTATCGCATAAACCTATCGTGCTGTGTTGAGCGTGTAGCATAATCCCATCCCGGTCATCACGGCATGACCGTCGTTTCGGGCGAAAGCTAGTGAATCTTGAGAAGCCCCTTGTGTGGGATGCGTTACGCCCCAAAATTTTCGGTGTGCCCGCCTGCTATGCACCACGAAACGAGGGAGAAACAGACCGAAATCTGTTCCTCCCTCGCTAGAATCTATGAGCTCATAGTGAGTGTTTCTGGAACCTCGTAGTCTTGTAGAGCGTATCCGTTAGACCAAATCACGCACCATCCGATCGCCCCGCTGCCGCTCTCAATGACCACCGGGTGATGGTTGATGTAGCGGTTTAGGCGCTTGTCGGTCTTGGTGCCCCCGAAGTCTTCAGCTCAAATTTCTTCGGTGTGGCTTTACCTCAGATACAGCAGGGTGACTTTCTAAAGTCTTGGTGAGGGTGAGCTTATGGGTTTAGTTCTCAGCCACCCCAACCCTATGCTCGTCAGGGAGGCTAAGAGGGTAACCAATTGTAGGCGGTCCGGTGGTACGGTAAGGAGGCAACGGTTTCTTCTAGGGCGTGTTGATGGGTTAGTTGGTTTTATAGGATCCATCATACGTCGGCTGATGAGGAGCCGTTTGTTTTTCATGTGTGGTTAGAGGTGCTGACTAGCCTTATAAATAACGCTCTTTGAACAGTGGAGAACAGTGCATGTCGGAGTATGTATAATCCACATTATAAATATTAAAATACAAAAGTAGGCTACTCCTACCTAAAAGACTTAGGTGGAGATAACCTACTTTTCAAAAATATTTAACTTATATTAAAAATATTAATACTATATGAAGCACCTGAATATAAATTAATTATTCATCCTTCATGAAGGCCATAAATGCAGGACCATCAAAGAAAATGGTCGACGCTACAATTTTACCATCTTTTACGGTAAAAAATTCAGGAACCTCAAAAATTCGCGTGGCACCGGCAGGAGATTGCGCGGTGTAACATGCTATGACGGCTGCTTTGTCTCCTTCGGTAATAAGCTGAGAAAGCTCAACTTTTGTGGTAGCATCGTAGAAACTTCCCGCACTTTGAAAGTATTCGTCTTTATTGAGTTTTTGTTCTGTAGTGTTGAAGCCGTAGGCCATAGTATCACTAATGTAATCCTGCCAGTTTCCGGCATGGATAGATGCAAAATAATCCAAAATGGTCTGCTTGGTAGTCATTCGTTTAGTCTCCTCACTAAAATGTAACAGACGAAAAGATGTGGTGTGGGCAACCCACCCACTTAACCATAACAGATATATTCCCGTTATTAGGGTAATAACTACATATATAACTCGCCTAAACCTTTATGCACCTAAATCCGGTGCACTTTGCGGCAATCGACCGTACGGTCATAGGCAAGATCCTCTGCAGCATAATCGATAGATAAAGCTGTCGGCTATAAGTGCTTGATCCAGGACTTCTGCGGTGGGGTGAGAGTCACGAACGCTGTCGGCTAATCCTCCAAAGAAAAGCAGCGGTGCCGCGAAAGCGAGTGAATACGCCGCCACAAACCATTGCAGCTACTCACCGGTGGCCTGCAACCCTACCTCCTCATCGGAGGGGGTGGTGACCGCGACAATCAGGGAATCTAGGCCCGTCACCACGAGCGCAAGGCACATAAATCCAAGGATTGCCCACCGTTTGGGATGCGTTACGCCCCAAAATTTTCGGTGTGCCCATCTGCTATGAACCACAGAACGGGGGAGAAACAGACCAAAGTCTGCTTCTCCCCCGCTAGAATCTATGAGCTTATAGTGAGTGTTTCTGGAACCTCGTAGTCTTGTA
>NZ_KV815278.1:169548-217453 GCF_001814205.1 Rothia sp. HMSC036D11 | reverse complement strand
CCTCGTAGTCTTGTAGAGCGTATCCGTTAGACCAGATCACGCACTACCTATTCTGAGTAGCCAGTCAGGGGTCTCCACCGATTCGGAAGCTTTGGAGCTTTTCCCCAAGAACCCGTCATGATAGCCGACCCCGACATCGTACCGCACTGAATCTTATGCTTGGGGAAGCGAAGAAAGATACATAGCCTTTTCCTCTTCCCTGCGCTTGTACAGCCCCGGGATGAATTCTCCGCCAGCGTGCGAGTATTGCAGCAGAGCATCCGCGGCAGCCTGATAATTTCCCTGGTTTGTGAGTTCGAGAACATCACTCGACTTAAAGGTACCCGCACCCAGGTTGAAGGTGAATGACACGAGCGCGTCGTATTGCTTCTGAGTAATTTCACGAGTAACAGCAGAATTCACAACGGCTTCGGTAGGCTTCAAATCTGCACGAAGGATCTTTTCCCCTTCTTCTTCGGTGATATGCTGCCCCTCATGGATGGGGTATTCCTCAATACTGGGCGCATAGATCGAATGCCCGTAACCAATCGTGAGAACACCCGCCACGTCGTAGTAGGCGTCACTCCTGAACCCTTCTTTCTCTTTCAAGAAGGCAATTCCTTCAGGTGATATCTGATGCATTGGTATCAACTCCTCTGAAGAATAATTACGATTTCATTAAGAGGTTCCGGTCCCCACCGTAACTAAGGATTCAGAGTCATACAAGAGGTATGACAGACAGTCTTCTGCCTTGACGCTCGAACTCGCAGTTGTGCCAGAGTGTGTTTTTAATCAAACTCCCCGCTGGCGATTAACTGTTCACGTACCTTGCGGCGCAGAATCTTGCCGAGCATCGACCGGGGCAGATCATCCACCGCCACAATCTTGCGCGGCACCTTATAGCGGGTCACACGCGCATAGCAGTGCTCGCGCAGTGCATGTTCATCAACCGCGTGCCCTTCGGCGGGAATCACGGCGGCGACTACCATCTCTCCCCCACTGGCCTGCGGGATGCCCACGACCGCCGCATCCGCCACGGAATCGTGCTGTTTCAGGGCGGTTTCCACTTCGGTGGGCGAAACGTTGAACCCGCCGGTAATGATGACTTCCTTAATGCGATCTACGATCTGAATGAAGTAGTCTTCGTCCAGGCGCACAATATCGCCGGTGCGCAGCCAGCCGTCAGCCGTAATGGTTTTCTGCGTGTCTTCTTCGCGTTTCCAGTACCCGGCGAAACACTGCGGGCCGTGAACCCACAGTTCCCCCTCTTCGCCGAGCGGCACATCCTGAAGGGTTTCGGGATCTACCACGCGAATATCGGTCGAGGGGAAGGGAATACCGATTGACCCGGCGCGGCGCGTATCGTTGAGCGGATTACATGAGACGAGCGGCGCGCACTCGGTCAGCCCGTACCCCTCAACCATGTACCCGCCGGATGCATCCTCCCACTCTGCCACCAGCTCGGGCGGCAGGTTCATGGCGCCCGAAACCGCATAGCGAACGCCCTGCAGCGATATGCCCTGCTCTTTGGCGACGTCCATCAGGCGGCGATATACCGGCGGTACTGCGGGCAGAATCGTGGGGCGGGTCTTCTTCATCGCCTTAGTAATCAGACCCATATCGACGGTTGGGAAGAGCACCAGCCGGGCGCGGCACAGCGCCGCAATCGTTACGCCCAAGGTCATGCCGTAGGCGTGGAAGAGCGGCAGCACCGAGTAAATACTTTCATCGTCGCCAGGCTGAATCCAGGCTTCGCCCATGCGCCCGTTCGATTCGAGGTTGCGGTGGGTGAGCATGACGCCCTTGGGCAGTCCGGTGGTGCCGGAGGTGTACTGCAAGAGCGCTACGTCGTGAGCGGTGGGCCGTTTAAAGTCGGGGTCGATCGGCGGGCTCTTGAGCAGCTGCGCCCAGCTTGTGGTTCCGGGGGCGGCTCCTTCGAGTTTTTCGCGGGATTCGCGCGCCTTTTTGACCGGCAGTTTGAGCGCCGCACGGGTGAGAGCGGGCATCGCTTTAATAAGGTTCACGGCGTAAATATGCGCCGGTCTGATGTCTGCGGGCAGGCCCGTAATATGCCCGGAAATTTTATCCCACACGATGGCGGCCTTCGCGCCGTGATCCTCAAACATGTGCCGCAGCTCGGCGCCGGTGTAGAGGGGGTTGTGCTCCACAACGATCGCACCCAGACGCAGAATCGCGTAGAAGGCAACAATATGCTGCGGGCAGTTGGGCAGAATCAGGGCGACCCGATCCCCCGCCTGCACCCCGGCCAGGCGCAGCCCTTCGGCGGCGCGGTCGATCTGACTGCCAAGTTCGGCGTAAGTGGTGGTTGCACCGAAAAATTCGAGGGCGACCTTATGGGGAACCTCGCGGACAGCATCGTCAATCAGGTGGCTCAGCGAGGTTTCGGGCAAGTGAACGTCTACGGCGACGCCGGGTGAATAATTTTTGAGCCAGGGGCGATGCGCCAGCGGGTTCTGCCCGGAAGCGGCATTAGGCGTAGTTTGAGCGGGTGCGGGTCTTTGAGATTCCTGCGTGGAGGCTTGGGCATCGTGCGGATGCGAGTCGTGATATTGCGGGTCAGTCATGCTTCGATTGTGCCTGTTGAGACCTGTTTCGCTCAACCCGCGACGCGCTGTACGCATCCATTTCGCGAGCAGATAGGATTTCGACGAGCAGATAACAATCCGCTATCTTTTCGTCGAAATCCTATCTGCTCGCGGGTGATATTCGAGGTTCCTTCGACTATGCGCTCCCGCTTACAACATCTCTATATACGACGACGTACACCATGCATCAGTACACATCGCAATGTTACGGTGGAAAATATGAGTGAGAAGTCTTTCGGTAATAATCCCACGCACCAGAATTCGAGCTCGCAGATCTCAGTAGCGGGCACCGCACGCCCGGCTCTTCCTCTCCGGAAGCTCTATGGTATGCGTTTGGGGTTGGCAGGTATAACGCTTGCGCTCATGGCTCAGACTTTTCTTGCCATCTTTTATCCGAGTTCTCTCAATTATTTCCCGATATATACATCCTCACCTATCCTCGTTACTGTGCTCTACTGGGCTCTGCAGATCACCGCGACAATATTTTATCTGCGGTCACGGTATTTAGGGTTTATCCTCGGAGCCAATATCGTAGGTGCGCTGCATCATGGGCTTGACCTCTTCATGCTTATCTTCCTGGGGATTCTGTATCATCCGAACGGTATCGGTCATTATCTCGAAGGTGCAAACGCTGTATATATAATTGCTTACTGGCTCGGACAGGCTGTTACCCTCATCGACTTTACGCTCTGCATTGTCTTTATCATCGTGCTCGTGCGTGTGTTTTCTCGCCGCCGCCAGAGCACAGTTCAGTTCTAGCGACTAGCCGAGTTCCCCTCGGTTAAGCCTCTATTTTTTAGTAGGTAACTTCCAAGGTTGTTTGAAAGTATCCAAAAAGTTCTCAAGGTACTCATTTACCTTAATGACAATCTCTGCCTTCAAAATAGGAAGAAGGCAATACTCCCATACAGCTCGATGTGCATATGGATTGGGGCACATAAGAAGAGCTAAAATACGCACATTCTGCTGAAGTTCGCCAAGCTTTGTTGTGATTGGAAGGGTTGATCCTTTTAAACTTTTCTTAACTATTTTTTCAACTAATCTCTTAGTCACGTTTTCCAGAAATACATCCCCTAATCCAGCTTCCTCATCTTTTTTGAGACGGGTTTTAGCCACTTCCCTCTTCTTTGACCGCGGGTTAGGGCTACCACTCGTCGTAGAACTACTTCGCTCTTGTTTGAGTATTTCCCATACCAAATTAGCTATATATGAAGAAATATTTTCAGAAATACTATCTATTTTTTTACTTACTTCATCGATAGCATGAGCCAAAGCCGCCAATACATCGCACCAAAAATGGTCAGCCAATCGTTTGTGCTTCCCAGGAAATTTTTTCAATATTTCCTCACAGGCATCACCAACCTGATTAGCTATCCACTCAATCTGCTTCCTCTCAGTCGGATGCTCAATGAGCCAATCAACGATATCAATAGAGCGGTTAGACTCGAAAAACCACCGAGCATCACCCTGGCGAGGCTTATTGTAAGGGTCAGGAAGTTTCTTATAAGATTCCTGCTGTTCTTCAACGCGATGCCTTACATAAGCCCTACGCCCCTGGGCGATATCTGCAGTACGATGTTGCCTACCTGTCCGTTTTTCTTTCGGCACCTCCAGAGCCTCAGCCCATAAGATACGCCCTTTTACCCCATGCTTGCTACCCCCACATGAGCAACAACAAATTTGACCCGTAGCATGACTGCAAGAACTACTACACCCTGATTGATTTTCACCTGTATTCTGTGACATATATAACCTAACTTCAAGTCGCTTCCTACGCCCAACTTATAAAACATTAATGTCAAGTTTTATATATTTAACTTGAATCTACCACATTTAATAGTAAGAGTAAACAATCCCTAGAAATGGATAGTATAGACCATAACTGCACGAACATTAGATTAGATATAGCAAAGTCTAGTGACTGCTTTGATTCCCCTAATAGTCCACACATTACATGAGAGAACACATTTACAGAATCAGCATTGTTAACACAGAGAACTTAGTCGGGATATCGCGGAAATATACCGAAACTTCTACGAGTCTAGGACTATCAAGAAAACAGTCTGTCACAGCACCGCCAAAGGCGTGAAATCTATAACTGATAGGCCACATCAAAAGATATATGTCCCTTTTTGAAATGTTCCAAAAATAGAATGATAAAGAAGCTCCTGAACCGTCACCGCGATGCGCGTTCTCTACTACCATCACTCGTTCCGGGAGCAGTTTTTCATTCCGCTGAGGAGAACGAGTCAAGTTTAACCGCTCCCTAATGAAGAAAATGCTCCCGCTTTAAGCACCAGCCCGCGGAATACAGTCTCACGAGACAAAAAAGGGATGGACGCACGCTATCAAACGCGCATCCATCCCCTTTTACACGATCCTGCTAGATAATCCTCTGCGTATAAGGCACTCGGGACGTAATCACCTCGAAATACTCCGGCGGCACCTGTGAACTCTCGCGCAAAAGCTCAGGGATAATTCCGTTCTCAGTAACCATTTCAAGGGCCCGCGGAAAGAGCGAAGGCTGTTCCAGCGTTGAAATAGCACCAGGTTCTTTCACCCTCCACTTATTCTTAGATACCGTGATCATTGCGTTACGGTACGACGTATCAGACAGGCACCCCAACGACTTAGCACGGTAGAGCAAGGCCTGCATACTCACGCCCCAATATTCTTTCAGTTCCTTGAGCTTCATCCAACCGGCACCAGTCATCCGAGTAGGCAGCTCCTCCCGAATAGAATCAGCGGGCATCAGGAACTCAGCCGCAAACTCGTGCGCCTGCGCTTCAATAGTTTTATTGCCGGGCTCCGCATCTGCATGCATAATCAGATGCCCCAACTCGTGCGCGGCATCAAAGCGCTGACGGTAATAGTCGTTCTTCAAGGGATGAAGTACAACGATAGGCAGGAAGCCGGTATCCACAGAATAAGCATCAATGGCGTCGCTCTGCTGAGGGGCGAATACAACCGCCGCACCGTGTTTCTCAAGCTCACGGATAACATGGCGAATCGGACCGGTTCCAAGACCCCAATCAGCACGAACCTGCTGCGCGGCAAGCTCAGGGATAGGGCTGTTCTTCACCTCAGGATCAGCGGGCAAATCCGGTATCTGCCGTTCGGGGAAATCTATATGCCGTGAAAGCGCCCCGGCCACATCATGCACAAGGTGCGTATAGGCTTCTGCCTGGTCGCGCTGAAGCTGCGTAGTTGCCCGAAGCGACCGAAAATGCGGTGCGCTGCTGGCAACAAGACCATTGATAGTTTCAACGTCTTGAGATTTTGTGTGCTGATACTCTGCGTTCACCTCAAAAAAAGAAGGCGGAAGCGAAAAAGCATCTGCGAGCGCTTCAATATTCTCCGTCGTGGGTTTCCGAGCACCGGATTCCCAGGTGGTGATAGCAGAAGCGCTCACGCCCGCCTTTGCTGCGAGTTCGTTCTTCCGGATTCCTGCAAGCTGACGTGCTAGGACCAACCGGTTCTTGTCAAAGATGACGTTGAAGGAAGACATAGTTCTTTCTGCGTAGTTATTGTGTTACTCATGAGTAGCCTCGCGCTTGAGTTGAAGCTCGATATCTGGAATCTGCTCTTGAGGCACGGGGCTGGCTTGAGTAGCCGTAGGTGTAACCTGCACTTTGCGATCGGGGTGAGCCAGGATATTGTGTGTCCAAAGCCACGGAGTATCAGACGTGTTGTGAGCCGGAGTAGGTACCCCAATCACACCCTCTAGCAACTCTCCCTCTGGAGAGATATTATATGCGACCACGAGCGCTGGCAGGTGCATAGGTACAGAGGCTTCGAAACCATCCAGGTCAAAGTCTTCAGGGGAGAATAGGGCATCGTCCCCTACATAATGTTGCGTCTCTGCGACTATGGTCTGCTTGGTGCTTCGCTCCCAGCGGACACCTTGAACACCATCTTCAAATCGGTTCGCACTCTGAACGATGAGAGAGCAGAAATCGTCTACTTCCCAATATGGAACATTTTTAAACGTATTCCACGTGTAGATGCCGTGAGTCGGTTCAAGTGGGAGAAAATTACGAGCTTCAGGCGGAAGACCCTCCATGAGTGTATCTATCTCCGTATGAGGCTCTACACCGTCGTCAAGCTGGTATTCTCCGGTGAGCGTCACACGCGACATGACGGAACGAACAAGGTCATAGTGAAAAGAACCTTTAGTCGTGTTCCTAGTGTAGGGGATGAACTCGTTACGATCGGCAGCTACCCTCAGGATACGAAACATAGCTTCAAGGCGACCTAGAACTCCAAGTTCTTGAAGCTTCTCAATAGTGGCACGTTGATTCGAAAAATCGAAGTCTTTCATAGATATGATTTACCTTTCATTATTTTTATGCGCAAAAATTTACATAATACACAAATTGTAGCAAATAATTTACATACAGGTTTGTTCGTGCTGAATCCTTATTGCAATTCCCATATCCTATAGATAGAAGTCCGGAAGTAGTATCTAACCCGGAATAACGCCCTTCTTGCGAGAACCATGAGTAAGCCTGCATCCGGTGGGGCCTTTCTGAGATACTAGGTGTATGAGCAACAGGCATGACATTACCGACGAGCAGTTTAAAAAGCTGCTCCGAGAAATCTCGAAACGCTTCGCCATTCTGGGCGGCATCGTGATTCTCATCGGCTTAGCGATTATCCTCATCATGTACTTCTGGATGGGAGGGACTCACTCATGAGCAAGCCCAACCGCCAGAACCTCAGTGAGGCTTTTGAACGCATGACGGCGGGCAAAGCCTACCGCTTTACCGAGGAGAATAAGCAAGTCGGCGATTCCATCTACCAGGCGGTCAAGTTTTTCGAGCAGTACTATGCGCGCGGCGAGCACGCCCACGGCATGCATGTGCTCCGCGAGCACTTGGGCAGCCTGGGTGAGCATACCCAGATGCGCCCGCCGGTTGCCTTCGATTTTGGGGTCAATACCCATATCGGCAAGTATTGTTTCTTCAATTTCAACACCACGTTCCTAGACGTAGCCCCCATTACCATCGGCGACTATGTGTTTGTCGGCCCCGGCTGCCAGTTCCTCACCCCCACCCACCCGATTAATGTTCAGGATCGCATCAATTTTTGGGAGGGTGCCCTGCCGATCACGGTGGGCAATAACGTGTGGATAGGCGGCGGAGCCATTATTCTTGGAGGCGTCACAATCGGCGAAAACGCGGTGATCGGGGCGGGATCTGTGGTCACGAAAGACGTGCCCGAGAACACGATCGTCGCCGGTAATCCGGCCCGCGTTATCCGCACGATTGACCCGCAGCAGCGACCGGCGCATCCGCACCAATACAGTGAACAGGAAATGACGCAGGCGCAGGAATTTTATGCGCGCCTTGAAGCTGATAACTTTTAATATCGCTCAACTTCCGACCCTTAAACCGAGCGCCACAAGCGCCACGGTTTTTATGAGCATATATAGATAAAAATTCTCAGATGCCAACCACCGATATGGAGGAGACCATGACATCTACCCCAAAGAATACCTCAGGTCCCCATCGCAATACCCCTGCTGAAGAAAATACCGCGCACGCGAAAAATAAAACGAACCAGAGTGAGCTTCGGGAGAGCTCTCATGACGCATGGGACGCCGCTTTTGAGAGCGACGACCCGACCGTTGTGCTCTCCCCCAAGGATGTACCGGTCGACGATATATCCGAAGAGAAAACCCGTCCTCTCTCTGCAGCCGACCAGCAGAAATATCTTGAGGAAAGCGCTTCATCCGCCAATGCACAGATGAAGACCGATGCGGGTACCGCCAAGGATCGTTCGCGCAATGGCGATTCTTCCTTCGACTGGTTAGAAGATTCCGACGAGTCTGCCAGCAGCGACTCCGTGGATCAGTTACGCCCCGCCGTGCCCAGCAGCATGGTTACCTACAGTACCGAGGCGCTTCCCCCGCTCCCCGAGCATCCCACAACGCCCAGGGAAGGCGGCGACAGTGATGCCATCGTAGCCGTGTCCGCTCCTTCCCCCGCGCAAAATTACCTCATAGAAGACGGTGAAGATACCGACGAGCACGCCCCCATTCTCACGGCGGCAACTGCATTCGAGCTTCAGAAAGCACGCTACGGACGACTTCAGGTTATCCCCGGGTTGATGGGCTGGTTCGCCGCAATGGGTGTTTTGCAGTTTTTGCTCTGGGTTACAGCGATTGTGGTCGAGGCTAATCACGGCACCCCCTACGATTCCATGGCTCCTATTGTGCGCGGGTTATTCTCGGGGAACGATGCGCTCGCTCTCTGGCAGGGTGTCGGAACCGGTGCCGCGTACCTGGTGGCGTACTGCATCGGCGGGTATGTGGCTGGCCGCATGGCGCGGTTCTCCAGCGCAAAGCAGGGCATTTCGGTGTGGCTGTGGCAGGTCATGATCATGTTTGCGGCAAGCCTGCTCACCTATTTCACGCCCCAGGTTTTCCAGGGAGGCTCCGCAAACCTTTCCGTGCAGTGGTATACGCAGCACGGTACGGCAAGCGCTATTCTTTCGGTTGCGTTGGTTCTCTGCATCACCTTCATCGCCGCAGTTCTGGGCGGCCTGTTGGGCGGTCTCTATCACCGTCGTGTGGAACGCTACGCACAAAACTATGTGGACCAGGAGTTATAGCGTTTCAGGTATATAGCCCATAGGGAATATAGCGATCGGGGCAGGGTTTCGTGACGACATGAGAACCCTGCCCCCATTTTTGTGTGCACGATATGGCTATATGCCAACTCGGGAATATTCCAGAAACAGAATATATGTGGTTTCAAGACCCAAAAAAATACACTAGGGCGCCGAAAGAGGAGAATCCTTCGGCGCCCTTGAGCGTTACTGTACTTGTAAGCGCTACATATCCAAAAGCATAGCGGGCTCTTCGAGAATCGCGGCAACATCCGCCATGAAACGCGCCGAGAGATCGCCGTCTACCACGCGATGATCGAAAGAACCGCCCAGCGTGGTTACCCAGCGCGGAATAACCTCACCATCAACCACCCAGGGCTTCTGCTTAATCGTGCCGAAGGCAACGATCGCCACCTCGCCGGGGTTGATAATCGGGGTCCCTGTATCGATACCAAGCGAACCGATATTCGTAATCGTCAGGGTTCCATTCGCCATCTCGGCGGGCTGGGTCTTCCCCTCACGGGCGCGAGTCGTCAGGTTATTCAAGGCGATCGCCAGCTCACGCAGAGAGAGCTCCTGCGCGTCCTTGATATTCGGCACCATCAGCCCGCGCGGGGTCGCCGCCGCAATACCCAAGTTCATAAAGCGCTTGATCTGAATCTCGCTGTCCGTCCACGTAGCGTTCACCTGGGGGTTCCGTTCGGCCGCCCAAATCACGGCGGCGGCAAGCACCAGCAGCGGAGTTACCTTCACGCCCTCGAAGTGGCGCGACTTCTTCAAACGCTTGATAAATTCCATGGTGCGCGAAGCATCGACATCTACGAAAATCGACACATGCGGGGCGCTAAACGCCGAAGAAACCATAGCCTTCGCGGTTGCCTTGCGCACCCCGCGCACCGGAATGTGCTGCATGCGGTCGCCCTGTGCGGACGGGGACTGCCAGAAACGCTGGCTCGTGGACTCCTGCACATCGTTAAGATGCGCCACATAGTTCAACAGGTCTTGTTTCGTCACCTGCCCGCGCGAGCCGGTCGCAGTCACATTCGCCAGATCGACGCCCAGCTCTTTTGCCGCCAAACGCACAGGTGGCGCCGCCAACGACGGACGATGCGGCACCGGCTCCTGCGTCGGCTGTGCAGTTACGACGGGCACCTCAGCCCCGCCCTGGAAACGCTGCACCACCGTATTGAACGGGCTGTTCTCTACGAATTTGGAGGCGCGCTCGGCAAGCTCGCTGAAAAGCCCCTGATTGCGCGGCTCGGGTGACGAGGGAGTATGCGCCACCGGCATCTCCTGAGCGGGCGAAACCTGGGCCTGCGGTGCGGCATTCTGAGCCGTTGCGGATGCGGGGCGCTTGCGGGCGCGGCGCTTCACCGAATCGGCCTTGGGTCCCGAACCTACGAGTGCGTGGTTACCACTCTCGCCCTCATCGGCGGATGCGGCGGGCGCATCCTGCGGTTCTTCTGCGGTGGATGCGGCACTGCCGGAGATCGCGATAATAGGCGTCCCAACTTCGATCGTCTCGCCTTCGCTCACCAGAATCTTCTCCACGGTACCGGTGTAGGGCGAAGGCAGTTCCACAACGGATTTTGCGGTCTCGATTTCGACAAGAACATCGTTGATACTGACCTCGCTGCCAACGCTGACTTTCCAGGTGAGGATCTCAGCCTCGGTAAGACCCTCACCCACATCGGGGAGATTAAAAATCTGGGACATTTTATGCCTTTCGCTAGGGAATATAGCCTATCGGGAATATTCTTCGCGGGTTATATAAAGAATATGGAATATACGATTTAGTATTCAAATGAGCGATCAACGGCTTCAAGAATACGGTCAATATCGGGCACGTATTCGTCCTCCGTGCGTGGTACCGGGTACGGCATATAGTAGCCGCCCACGCGCAGCACCGGGGCCTGCAGGCTGTAGAAGCAGCGCTCAGTGATCGCGGCGGCGAGTTCGCCGCCCATGCCCCCGAAGGTCGGCGCTTCGTGGGCAACGATCAGGCGCCCGGTCTTCACCACGGATGCGGCGACGGTGCGCACATCCATCGGGGAGATCGACCGCAGGTCAATGACTTCGATCGAGCGCCCATCTTCGACGGCAGCCTCTGCGGCGGCGAGCGCTACCGGAACCAGCGGACCGTATGCCACGATAGTCGCGTCTGTGCCTTCGCGCACCACCTGCGCCTGGAACGGATCAAAATCGGTGTCCGCAAAATTTACCTCGCCCTTGAGCCAGTAGCGGCGTTTGGGTTCGAAAATAATCACCGGGTCGTCGCATTCAATGGATTTGCGGGTCATCCAGTAGGCGTCATGCGGTGAGGACGGTGTTACGATGCGCAGCCCGGCGGTGTGCGCGAACAGCGCCTCGGGCGATTCTGAGTGATGCTCGACCGCCCCGATTACGCCGCCGTAGGGAATGCGTATCGTAACCGGAACAACGTATTTTTTGTCGCTGCGGTTGTGGATTTTGGCGAGCTGGGTGGTGATCTGGTTGTAGGCGGGGAAGACGAACCCGTCGAACTGAATCTCGGCTACGGGCCGATAGCCGCGCATCGCCATGCCGATGGAGGTGCCCACGATACCGGCCTCTCCAAGGGGAGAATCCATCACGCGCTTCTGCCCGTGCTTCGCCAGAAGCCCTTCGGTTACGCGGTATACGCCGCCGAGTTTGCCGATATCTTCACCGATCAGCACGACTTTGCGGTTATCTGCCATCGCGTCGTCGAGGCCGCGAGTGATCGCTTTCGCCAGGGTCAGGCGCTCAACCTGTGCATTCTGCTCGCTCATTCTTAGTCCTCCTCGAAACCTGCGACGTAGTTGCGGTAGAACTCGCGTTCTTCTTCTACCTGAAGGTGTTCTTCGGCGTAGGCGCGGTCGAAGAATCGGTCGAATTCATAGGGTTCGGAGGCAATCGCCGCCTCGCGCACCCCGTTGGCAAGTTCTTGTGCTTCTTCGGCGAGTTTTTCGAAGAAGGCATCATCTGCGTGCCCGTTCTCGCGCAGATATTTTTCCAGGCGAATCAGCGGGTCTGCGTTCAGACGCTGCTGGAGTTCTTCGTCGTCACGGTATTTGGTGGGGTCGTCGGCGGTGGTATGCGGGCCCAGGCGGTATGTTTCCGCCTCGATCAGTACGGGACCTTCGCCGCGGCGGATTTTATCGAGCGCGTAGCGGGTGACGGCGAGGGTACCGAGCACATCGTTGCCGTCAACGCGCAGCCCTTCAAAGCCGTAACCTTGGGCGCGGGTTGAGATGGGCACGCGCGACTGCACGTCGAAGGGTACCGAAATAGCCCAGCGGTTGTTTTGCACGAAAAAGAGCACGGGGGCATCGTAGGATGCGGCGAAGGCCATGGCCTCGTGGGCTTCGCCTTCGGTGGAGGAGCCGTCGCCGAAGTAGACGCCGACGGCGGGTTTCACGGTGTCGTTATCGGGGTTGGTAGCCTGCCCTTGGCCTGTCTGCAGCTGCCCGGTTTCCGCCGCAATATCGGCATCAAAGTTCAGTCCCATGGCGTAGCCGACTGCGTGCGGAATCTGTGCGGCAAGCACTTTGGTGTAGACGTGGAAGTTATGTTTTTTAGGGTCCCACCCGTGGGTGTGTGAACCGCGGAAAACCGTGATGAGTTCGCGGAAATCTACGCCGCGGGCAAAGGCGACCGCGTGTTCACGGTAGGAGGGAAAAATATAGTCGTTGGGGGCGAATGCCAGTGCAGAGCCGACCTGCGCCGCTTCCTGCCCGCGGCTGGGCACCCACAGAGCCATTTGCCCTTGCCTCTGAAGTGCCGTTCCTTCGTCGTCAATGCGGCGGGTGATGTACATCAGGCGGTAGGCCTCGCGAAGCTGTTCTGCGTCTACGTCCTGCACATAAGAGCTGAAGGTGGGGTTCTCGTGTACCTTGCCGTTCTCATCCATCAGCTGGATGCGTTCGGGTACTCCCGGATATTTTTCGTTCTCGTGCATCAATCCTCCACGCAGATACGAGCTGTCCTTCACGCCGAGCGCACGCAGAGAGTTTCGGCACGCGGGGCGGAAGGCTTGGGCATATTTCCTCTTATTTTACTCGCTTAAGAACGAAGTGAAGGTTTATTGTGCGGTTTTCTATGCTTTCCTTCTGGCGTAATGCACCGTTTCTGTGTGCATGTTGGTTCGCGGAATACTTACGTGGGCGGGGAGCATTCTAAGTGTTGTCGCTGAGAGCCCACACGGTCTCTTCCCGAGCCCTCGGCGACATAGCTCAACCCCGCGAGTTGAGGGATTTTAGACTCTGTGCGGGAACTGCTCACAGATGCTGATGAAGCGGTCATTTGCCTCATCTTCGCCGATGCTCACCCGCACACCCTCGGAGTCGAAAGCACGCACCGCCAGGGCGTTAGCGCGCGCCAGTTCAGTAAATTCCGCAGTGTGTTCTCCCAGGGGGAGCCACACGAAGTTGGCGTAGGTTTGCGGGATGTTGTACCCCAGCTCGTGCAGCCGGGCGACCACGCGTTCACGCTCAGCCACCAGGTGTTGTACACGTTCCATCACCTGATCTTCATGTTCTATGGAGGCGACGGCGGCGGCCTCTGCCACGGCGGTAACGGCGAAGGTTGTGGCGCTCACCCGCAAATACTGGGTCAGCTGCGGATGCGACACCGAATACCCCACGCGAAGCCCCGCAAGTCCCTGTGCTTTCGAGAAGGTTCTGAGCACGATCACGTTCGGGTATTCACGGTACAGGCGCAGACCGTCCAGCGGCGCATCTTCCCCGTCGGGCACGGGTGATACCGTGCAGAACTCGAAATATGCTTCGTCGAGCACCACCACAATATGAGGCGGCACCTGCGCTAGGAACTCGCGGATTTGTTTTTCGGTGACGGCGGGCCCGGTGGGGTTATTAGGGGTGCACACCAGGATCACGCGAGTGCGGTCGGTGATCGCATTAAGCATTCCCTGCAGGTCGTGGGCACCGTTGGGCAGGTTCGGAATCTGCACGCTTTTTGCGCCCAGCAGCCCCACCAGAATGGGGTATGCCTCAAAGGAACGCCAGGCGTATATGACTTCGTCCTGCACACCGTCGGCATCGACTCCGGCAAACGCTTTGAGGATCTGGTTGAGTGCGCCCAGGCTTCCGGCGCCGGTCACGATATTCTCGGCATCCAGGTTGAACCGCTTGGCGAGCGCTTCACGCAGCTTCGTTGAGAGCGGGTCTGGGTAGCGGTGTACCGCATCGAAGGTGCTGAGAATTTCGGCGACCTTGGGTACGGGTCCGAGAGGGTTCTCGTTGGAAGATAGTTTGTACTGGGTTAGTCCGGCAACCTGCGGCGCGGGTTTTCCTGCTACGTAGGCCGGAAGGTTCGCAAAAATATGGCGCGGGGGAATCGGTGATGTCTGCGGTTGGTGTGATTCACTCATATCCACAGTATAGTGCTCGCCAACCTCCGCGCCCCGGATTTTCGCGCTAGATCACGCGGGTTTCTGCCGATCGGGCGCGGTTGCGTTTACGCTGGTGCGCCTAGGAGCCTGGGGTCGTGTGAGGTGCGCATCTCGGGGTCTGGGGTGTTGGTGGGCATGCGGCTGCCGGTATCGGCGGGGGTTACGGTCTCACCATCGGGCTGCAACTGATTCTGCGGTATGTGCAGGCGCGGTGCCTCGGTGGGGTTGCCCATCAGGTGCTCACCCAGCGGCGGCAGGTACCCTTCCTGTGTTTTCAGGTCAAGGCTCGGCAACAGGTTTTCGCCTCCGCCCGTGCCGTGGGGCATATCGAGCTTGGGCAGATGTAGGTCATCCAGCAGGCGCGGCGCATAATACGGTTCGGCGTGGGAACCTGCCCCGGAGGGTATGAGTCCTTCCCCGTGATAGCTGTACGGCATGGGTTTTGGCCCCGATATGTTCTCCAGCGACTCGGGGGCATGCCATGCTGCGGGTGAGTGTTGGGTATCTGCGGTACCGGGGTTCTGCACCGGTGCGGGCAGTCCCGAAATCTTCGGGTCCGTGTAATCGACGGGCTTTCGTGGATCAAGCGCATCCATACTGGGTTTCAAAAAATCGGGTGTCCATGACCGTGCCTTATCTTGGGCCAAATCAATCCCCATATTTCCAGCTACTTGAGGATTTACACCACGCTCATTTGATAATGTTGCAGCTCCGCTCTCCCATAACGAAGGTCCTCCCTCAGAGGTAGCGTTATAGACATTTCCACCTTCGTAGGTGTAGTTACCTTGAGGGACAGCCGCCATAGGTTTCTGCGCATTAGCATTCCGTTCTAATGATTCACGATAAAACCTCATATCGTGAGTCATTTCATGTGGTTTAGGATCGCCGCCCTGACGAAAACTTCTACGATCAGTAATCACGGTCGAGTCACCTGGGCGTTCCTTCCACGTCTGACCGCTGATGATTGCGGGAATAGGATCGCCTTTGTCTTTGGTTTGATGCACGCGGAAGGTCTTATTTCCTCGGTCTGGTAATGCTTGTACGGGGCCGCCGAAAGTGTACACATCGCTCACGTGGTAGCGTGAGGCAAATTCGTTGTTATTGGCGGCGTTATAGGCGATAGCCGCGCCTTGGGAATGTCCCACGAGAATCACATCATCGGCTGAGGTTACGCCTTGGTCTCTTAGCGCACGGTCTAGGGCGCGCATCATGATATGGCTGTTTTGTATGGAAGCGTTCGGGGTATCGGCGCCTATCTGCAAGGTACCTTGGATACCGTCGGGTTCGCCAGGTTTATTAGAAAAGTCCGTCCCCGGGATATAGGCGTATACAATTTTGCGCCCGGTTTGGGGGTCTCGGTATACCTGTACCTCAATCCCCGAATAACCGTGTCCGTCTTTATCTTCGCCTTCGTATTTTTTCGAGAGGTCTCCCTTGCTCACGCGCTCCATATTCTGGGCGATCTCGGCGCGGGTACGGGGCATTTTATCCGCCGGCTCTGCCTTATCACGATGCCAGTTCTTGAGTTCACCGCGGTTCTTGTTGTCCTGTTCTTTCTTCCCGAGCCACGGCATTTTTCCATTCGCAATTCGTTCGGCTATCTCACGGGGAATACCCATTTTTTCGAGTCTTCGCGCTATACGCCTGCGCGCCATCTCCGGGTTAGCGCGCATATCCTGGTAGGCGGTCGCCCCGAAGAGGGTAATCGCCGTCAGTGCGGAAAAGCCCATAATATAGGGGTTGCCGCTACGCATACCCCAACCGAAAATGCTCTCTGCGGCGCTATATCCAAGCTCGTACTTTTCCCAGGACCACATGTCGTTGAAGGCGCCTTGCGGATGCATGATCGCGTTGCGCATCCATTCTTCCTGCGACATGCCGTTAGGCATCTTCCCATCCTGAGTGAGCCCGATGCGGTTGAACAGTCCCTTCGCGGCTTCTTCTGCCTGATGGTAGCCCTTCGAGCAGGTGTCTATTGCGCTGGCGGTTGCCTCCAGCTTAACGGCCCGCTCCCCCAGAGTCGCCGCGGCAGAGGTAGTCATGACCGAGGCTTGCCGCCCGTGCTCGTTGGTGCCGAGAAAAAGCATGAGCTGCGCCGCGATACCGCCCAGCGGCAGGGGTAATGACCCGCAATCGCCGCCTAGCTGGTGTACATTCTGTGCGAGCTGCGGCAGCTCTTCCAGCAGAACGCTAATGGTTTTATCGTCCCCACCGGCTGCTATCTGTTGTCCCGGAGCGTTCATCGTGAGTCCTTCCCTGTTATCTAGCGATTAGTGAATGCCCGAGCTCTGTAAGAGCCCGGTGGGAACTTGCGAATAATTGAGTAACTGATCCAAGGCATGCTGAGCGTTCAGCGCGCCGGAGGATTTGATGATGTCTGCGGGGTTCAGGTTGTCGAGGGCATCGGCGGTGGTATTCAGCAGGCCTTTGAGCATCCCGTCTAATCCAGCGGCGGCACCTAAAATAGTGTTTGCTTGGGATTCCAAGGCCGCGGCAACTTCTTCGCCAGCGCGGCGGGCATCCTCGGCTGCGTGCTGTACCTGCTGGTGAGTTTCGGTCAGGCTTTTTTCGTGCTGTTCTAACGTGTTTCGATAGGCTCTCCCGGCCGAGGATTTCCAGTGTTCGGCACGCATACCGTGGGCTTTGTGAAGCATCGTCTGAATGCTCGCAGCATGCTGTTCTAAGCTGGCGGCGAGTTCCTGACCCTTACTGCGCGCCTGCCCCGCTAACCCTTGCAAAGACGCCGCAAAACTGGTTGCGGCGCTGGTACCGATCCCCATATCACCGGCGGCACGCAGAATATCTGCGGACGTGGGCGGATGCGCGCCCGGGGGAATATCGCCGGTATGCGGCTGGGGCGTTGGTGCGGGTGCGATGGCTGTCATATCTTCCTCGTTAGCTCTTAGGTCACGCCGGGCAGCTCCCGGTGTGCGGTCGCACGGGTACACCTGAGTACCCGTGCGCGTGACCGATGCTGCGGCTGCTGTACCTGATTTACCTTCACCCTAGAAGGCTCGGCTCCGGTTAATACCCGCTCTCTCAGCGCTCTGTGGATAACCTGCCGTAGTGGGACACTTTCACTGATTATCCACAGGTTATTTCTCCCGATTTCGCTGGGTGCGCGCACTCGCATGACCGAATATGACGCAGACCCACACAGGCGTGGCAGACCGCGCATCCCATAAATAACGCCTTAGCAGATCACAGAAAGACGTCCGAAACTCGCAATACGCTGTGCTCAAGACAGACACGGCACGTCATCCGCCGCAGAAGACACCCAATCTGACCTTTTACGCCAAAACATGCGAAGATAGAGGTATGTCTCACCCTGAAAACGCTCTCCTGCCCTCGGGAAGAATCGACCTGGGCACCAGTAATCTTGCGCTCGGTCCCCTCGATGGGCGTTATGCCCCTGTGACCGCGCCTTTAACGAACTACCTCTCCGAAGCCGCACTGAACCGCGACCGCATTCACGTGGAAGTCGAATGGTTCATATACCTGTGCGAGCATGCCGTTCTTCCCGGGCTCACACCGCTCACCGATGAGCAGAAGTCCGGTTTGCGCGCTATCGTGACCGAGTTCAACACCAATTCCGTCACCGAACTCGCCGAGATTGAGGCGGTCACTGTTCACGATGTGAAAGCCGTCGAGTACTATATCGGTCGCCGCCTCGAAGCGCTGGGACTGGGGCATCTGGTGCCGCTCGTGCATTTTGGGTGCACCTCCGAAGACATTAATAACCTCTCCTATGCCCTGGGTATTAAGGACGCGGTCGAGAACGTATGGCTTCCCGCTGCCCGCGATCTGGTGCAGGTTTTGCTGGATCTCGCAGAGACCGGCAGGGATATTCCGATGCTCTCTCGCACGCACGGTCAGCCCGCAACACCCACCACGCTGGGCAAGGAAATGGCTGTGCTGGCGTACCGTTTGAAGCGCCAGATTTCCCATGTTGCCGCTACCGAGTTCCTGGGCAAGATTAACGGCGCGACGGGCACCTATGCGGCGCATTACGCCTCGGTTCCGGGGGCTGACTGGCAGGCTATTTCGCGGGGTTTCGTGGAGCATCTGGGGCTTAGCTGGAACCCGCTGACCACACAGATCGAATCGCATGACTGGCAGGCGGAGCTGTACTCTGATGTGGCGCATTTCAACCGCGTGCTGCATAATCTGTGCACCGATGTGTGGAGCTATATTTCAATTGGCTTCTTCCGCCAGATTCCAGTGGCTGGTGCAACGGGCTCGTCGACGATGCCGCATAAGGTGAACCCGATCCGCTTTGAGAATGCGGAAGCTAATCTTGAACTCTCCAATGCGATCTTCGATTCGCTGGCCTCCACGTTGGTGACTTCGCGTTGGCAGCGTGATTTGACCGATTCTTCGGCGCAGCGCAATATTGGCGTGGCATTTGGGCATTCGGTGCTGGCGATTTCCAATGTGATTAAGGGTCTGCAGCGCCTCGATATTGCCGCCGACGTTATTGCCGCCGACCTGGAGTCCAACTGGGAGGTTCTGGCGGAAGCCATTCAGATGGTTATGCGCGCGGAGGCAATCGCGGGCACCCCCGACATGGAGAACCCCTATGAGCGTCTGAAGGAGCTTACGCGCGGTCATCGGGTGGATGCGGTTCGCCTCAAAGAATTTGTGGGCACCCTGGGTCTGTCTGCCGAGGCGCAGGAGCGGCTGTCGAACTTGACCCCGCATACCTACAACGGCATCGCCGCGCAGCTGGTGGATCACGCGAAGGATGCGCAAGGCTAAACTCCTTCGACTCCTTTCGCCCGCTCTCTACGTTCTAAAAAGGCTCTTTATTCACATAAAGCGGTTTTTCCAATGCTTTATGTGAATAAAGAGCCTTTTTACGGTTCCGGCAGGGTCTACAGAACACCCATTTATTCGCCAGTTTTCCTTCTCAACACAAAAAGTTGTTAGATTAAGGAGGCTCTAATCTAACAACTTTTCGCACTTTGACGGAAAACTGTTAGATTAGCACCCCGCTAATCTAACATCAACTACTCCACCTACAGAAATTCAGCAGATTACTGCTCCTGATGAACCATAACGTACCTTGTGGAACGACCCTGTCCTTCCTGCCTTAGAGTACCTTCATCGACTAGAGCGTCTAAAGCCCTTTTGGCGGTACCGCGGGCTATATGCGTCAGCTCCATCAAATCTCCCGTTGTGATTGCACCGGTGAGGTCACACCACGCCCGAATCACATCGTGCATAACCTGCGAGGATCGTGACAGATAGGGCAGCACATAGTGGTCGTTCTCGCCCCGAGCATTCTGAGCAAGATTAAGCGCACCTTCACCCAGAACCCACACCTGTTGCTCTTTAAGACGGGCTACCAGCGGAACACCCTCAATAACGGTCTGTTCGGCAGCCCGCAGCGTGAGCGCCGCTGATTCTTCAGAAGACTGCAGACGTTCGGCCAAAGTTTTCAATGTGATAAAAGGGTGCTGCATCAAATAGCTGAGAATAATAGCGATTCCCACGTCTTTCTGACGTGCGGTGGGAACAATCGCAGAGGCGACTTCCAGTACAGGCAGTACTGGTGTTCCTCCCACGAGCGTACATTCAATATGCGGACCCACCACCTCCTCGAAGATAGGGGGCAGATGCCCAAGAACCATCATGGACTGGTACATCCGATCAACCCCCACTCCCTGTTTCTCTACAAGGGTCAGGGCACGGAACAAATCGGCGAGCGCGGGGTATCGTGCAGAACGATTACTGAGCACATTATCCGCAGTAACTCCACCGTAAAATCCGCCTGGGCTTCGCACCACGAGGGTATTATCGAGTGTAATCCAGCGGATATCGGTAGGTTCAGAGCTGTTCCAATCGCGGTGAATAATGCCGTTGAGAATAGCCTCACGCACAGCATTTTCGGGAACCTGCCGGACTGTGCGGTGCGCAAACCCGGTGGGAAGCGTAATTTGTGTATTCACGTTTTGCAGAGCCTGCTCGATCTGCCGTATTTGTTCCAGCAGCGGCAGGTCAGCGTCGGGTCGCACAGTATTGAGGATCGACCCGGCAGGAACGTCGAAGATAGTGAGTTCAAGTAGGGTTCGGGATGCGGGGCACAGGGTGAGCGCGGCGGCTTGCGAGAGCTTTCCATCGGAACGCAGTGCGCCCAAACGCTGCAAGACCTCGCGGTCCGTGAGGGCTGTATCGGCTCCGAGCAGGGCGCGCACATAGTTCATGGTGGAGCGTGGAATATCTTCAGGCGCGTAGCGGGTGCTTTGAGCCATTTCGTCGTATTCCCGCATATTTTCACGGTGTTCCCACCAAAGGGAGCGGTCAATAGGCTTGCAGTGATCCCCAACGCGCCACCGCAGCTTATTGCCGGTATCATACACAGGCTCTTTGGCCTGGGGCACGTAGAGAACCAGCACGCGCAGACCCTGGGCTCCGCCAAGGTGGTGTTCCACAATATCGGGGGCGACCTGTACCGCCTCATCAATACGCTGGCGCAGCCATTCAGTATCAAGCTCGGTGCCGAGTACCGTTCCATGACTGTCTTCAACGCCTAGGATCAGGGCGCCTCCGCCGGGTGTATTGGCAAAGCACGCGACTTCATCCGCAAGTTTTGATGCTGCTTCAGCGTTGCGTGTTTCGCCGGGCAGAAGAATACCGCCAGCGCCTCGGCGTCCTGCTTCCTCTTTGAAATCTATGGATGCGCTCTCCCGATTCGCGTGAAGCTGCCCGTCTCGATACGAAGCAAGGATTTCGGCGACCTGTTTTTCAAGGTCTCGCCTGCGTTCCGAAAGTATCATGCTGTCTCCACAACAGTAGGTTTCAGGGTGGTTGGAGTGTTCTTCTTGACCAACGTCACCATCAAGTCTACCTAAAAACACAAAAAGTTGTTAGATTAAGGAGACTCTAATCTAACAACTTTTCGCACTTTGATGGAAAACTGATAGATTAGCACCCCGCTAATCTAACACTCTCCCGTATATGTCTCATGAAAACCGCATCAAAACGGGCGCTCTTACCCGCGAAATACCGGCGGACAGGGGCAAGGGGCTAGTTTCTTCTAGTTCCCCATCGTCTTGCGATGCTGCGCACCAGGATTTTGCAGCCCGTGAGCGTGCGCATCGTGGTTCTTCGTATCGGCCTTGGTGCGCTTGAACTTACCGGTCAGTGCTCGCGTAACCTTGGGTCCGTGAGAGTTTTTCTGCTCATCAGACGTGAACTTGGGGGCACGCGGGGTAAGCATCAGCTCAGCCGGGAAAAACGCGGGAGCATCACCAAACGCATTACGGGCGCTCTTAACCACGTCACGCCCCAGCGCCAAGTTTGCGCCGCCGCCGACCACCGCGCCCACGCCGAACGGCAGGGCACGCCCCAGCAGGGCTCCGCTCTGGCGGGTCAAGAAACGCTTGATAAACATATTGCGAATCGTGCGTTCCACGCTAAAAGTCTTGCCCGCCGACTTACCACCCAGCAGCATGCCCCACCGATTGGAAACGCCGCTCGCCTTCCCGGTCTGCAGCAACACGGTATTCATCAGCTGAGAGCCTTCTTCGCCGAGCATAATCGCCATCACCATCGAACGTGCAACCTCGGGGTTCTCCACGTGCACGCCGTGCAGCTCAGCCACCGCCTGCGCGAACAGCGCGGTCCTTTCCAGGTACCCGCCAACCGCGAGCGCCGAAAGGCTCATCGAGGTCACGGTTCCGATTCCGGGCACGAAAGCGGATGCGCCCGTCACCCCGCCGATCGCGGTCACGTCACGCAGATAGTTGCGTTCAAGGCGCCGCAGAATCTTTTCGGGGGTTTCGTCCGGATGCGCCGCCCGCAAACTTTTCACCATCGACAGCGCTAGGGGGCGCTGAACGCGCAGAACGGTATCAAGCGTTTTGGTGAGTGCCGGGCGGGGATTGCCGTTATCGTCAAAAAGTGACTTTTTCGGGTCTAGCATAATGTCAGTAAAGCACGTTTTGACTCAAAGTAGGTACCGCATCCTGCAGAAACGGTGCTTATTCCGCCCAGCGAGTATTCCGCCGCGTTCATGATACGCCCCTGGCCTGGAATTTTGGTGCGTCAAGAACTACTTTCCCCGGCTCTACCTGTGCACACTACACATGACATAAATCTTGCCCGCTA
This sequence comes from Rothia sp. HMSC036D11, assembly GCF_001814205.1. Lineage (NCBI taxonomy): Bacteria > Bacillati > Actinomycetota > Actinomycetes > Micrococcales > Micrococcaceae > Rothia > Rothia sp. HMSC036D11. The sequence goes on along the minus strand of NZ_KV815278.1, from coordinate 194,734 downwards.
ACCCATCGGTACGGTATATGCGCCCAAGCCCAGGCCTGGTATCTCAAAGCGGCATAGCTCTTTCTGCCGCTTGCCTTCGATAGATTTCATGAGGGAGTAAATTTCACGGTATGACGTTTTAGTTCGGCTTTTCGCCCCGAGGGCTTAGAATTGAGCTAGGTTACACAACGCACTCGTTCATTCAGGCGCTCCGACGCGTCTTCTGCGGTGTTTAGCAATGGCACTAACACCGGCCTTCACACAGTAAGGAACCTATATGTCTGCTCCTGCTTCGGCGCGCTCGCCACTGGCGACTCAGGGCCTCGGTATGGCGTATGCTATCGGCGCCATCATTTCGGCACAGTTCGGTTCTGCGCTCGCTAAGACGATGATGGGCGATCTGGGCGCGTGGGGCGTGGTGGCTCTGCGCATGATCACCTCGTCGCTTCTGCTGTATCTCTTTTTCCGCCCGCAAGTTCGTCAATGGACGCGCCCGCAGTGGCTTGCCGTGATCGTCTTGGGGGTTGCGCTTTTCGGTGCGAACGCTTTCTTCTATGTGGCAATTCAGCAGGTTCCGCTGGCGATCGCGGTGGCTATCGAGTTTATGGGTCCGCTCGTGTTGGCAACGGTTCTTTCACGAAGAAAACTCGACCTGATCTGGATTCTTCTTTCCTTTACCGGTATGGCTATTTTGACGGCAGAGTCGCAGTCAAAACCCGAAGATTTCGCACTGATAGGTATATTTTTCGCTATTCTCACCGCCGTTTCTCGTGCCGCCTATATCCTGGCAACAGAGCGTGTGGGTGCCACAATTCCGGGGATGGGCGGTATGGTGATGGGCAATCTTGTCTCCACACTCTTGGTTATCCCTTTCCCTTTCTTCATCACAGGCAATCATTTAGGGAAAGTTATCACCGATCCCGCCTTACTGGCGCTTGGTTTTGCGATGGGACTTCTGGCATCCGCGCTTCCCGCACTGGGCGAGATCTCGGCGCTTCGCATGCTCCCCTCGAATGTATACAGCGTGGTGCTTTCGCTGGAGCCTGCCGCGGCGGCGCTGGTGGGCGTTATTATTCTGCAAGAACCCACCGATGCGGTGCGTTGGATTGCAATTGCGCTGCTGATTACGGCGAGTATCGGGATTACGATATCGCACGCTCGGGTGGAACGCCGAGCCCTTGAGGAAGGTACGGCAGAGACAATTACGCACTTCCTGCCTGGCGCGGTTGACAGCATCGGTGCCGACCTTGTGCAGAAGACCGGGGTGATTACCCTGCCCACCACCGAGCAGATCAAGCTCGACCGGCAGGCTAAAGAAACCCGGTCAGGAGGTTCCTCCCAAACGTAGAATATCCTTCACATTTGGGGTATGTCCTAGGTTACAACAGTACACAGGCGGCGGTACCATTATTCTCACGTGGTACCGCCGCCTGTTGTCGATGTGATCCCTAGGAGGTTTTCTTGACCAGCCTCACCCCTCATAGTCGCCGCAAGCGCCCCAGCGTCGGCATCATTTTTGTGATCATCTCGTGCCTTTCTCTGCAATTCGGCGCGGCTTTCGCGGTGCACCTTTTTCCGCTTTTTGGTCCGTGGCTCGTCACAGTTCTGCGCCTGCTTCTCGCCGCGTTCACGGTGGGTGCGGCGGTCTGGATTGCCGGGCGCTGGCGGGCGCATCGGGCAGGTGCACAACCCGCATATATGGCAATACCCGCGAAAACATCCGATGGGTTCTTAGGCTGGTCTTACCGCCATTGGCGTGCCATGCTCATTTTTGGTGTCACGCTCGGGCTCATGAACGGCTTCTTCTACAATGCGCTGGCTCGCATCCCGCTCGGGCTGGCGGTGGCGGTCGAGTTTACCGGTCCGCTCGTACTGGCCTCTATCCTCACGCGGCGTAAACGCGACCTAGTGTGGGTATTCTGCGCGGCGGCAGGCATGGCGGTACTCGGCTTTGAGGCGGTACACGGGCAGGAAACTGACTTGCTGGGTGTACTATACGCCCTGATTGCGGGCGCATTCTGGGCGCTCTACATTCGCTCAAGCGCCTCAGTCGGTGAGCTCGTGCCCGGTGCAGGCGGACTCGCCGTAGCAATGGTCGTGGGAGCCATCTGCGTGGTCCCCGGAGCCCTGCTTTTCCCTGGCCCCGTAGCGCTCTGGAGCGTTACGCACGACACCCAACTGGTGCTCTTCATCATCGGAACCTCCCTGCTGGCATCGGTCGTACCGTACAGCAGCGAGTTGGCAGCCCTGCGGCACCTCCCTGAACAGGTCTTCAGTGTGCTTCTCAGTCTGGAACCGGCGATTGCGGCGCTCGCGGGGTGGGCGCTGTTGGGCCAGGAAACCGGCCTGATGCGCTGGGTTGCGATTATCCTGCTGATCACGGCAAGTATCGGAATTACCCAAACGACCGGGGGCTCGGCGCCTGCGGACGAAACTTCGGATTCTTACCGGAAGAACGAGCCTCCCGAGCATACCTCTCCCCTGCCGCTGCCGGAATAGACTGCGGGCTACTATGCTGCGTGCCGGGTCGGTTCTGCGGCGGGCGGCTATTGCCCGGCCAGGTACCCCAGAAAATCCCGCAGTTCTTCGGTACCCAGCACCTCCGCCGGATGCGGTCCCCGCGCGAACAGCGCATCGGCTGTGTCTTCGTCGAGTTCGCGTGCGGTTGCGATCAGCACCAGGTTACCCTCGTGCTCACCGCTCAGCATGGAAGAATCGCACAGGCACCACACATGCTCGAACGTATCCAATAGGGCGCGTGCCTGCCCCTGGAAGAAGGGCAGCCCGGCATCATCGCCAACGTTCACGGCGAGTACCCCGCGAGCGCTCAGGAGCTCACGCAGCTCGGCGTAGTAGCTGGCGTTGGCAAGGTGTTCGGGCGCATCCATGCCCGTAAAAATATCAAGAATAATGGCGTCGATCCCGCGAAAAACGCCGCCGTCGGATGTGGCATGAGCGCCGAAAAGCGCGGGAATCTTGGGGAGTACGGCGCGCGCATCCGCAACCACGAACTCGCACCGGGTACCTGCGGGCAACGGCAGCACCTCGGTCACAAACCCCATCAGCTGTGGCTCATAATCGACGGCCACTTGCGAAGACCCCGGGCGCGTAGCCTGCACATAGCGGGCGAGCGTGAGCGCTCCGGCCCCCAGGTGAAGAGCCGTCACGGGTTCGCGCGGCGGTTCGAGTACATCCAGTACATTGGCGATGCGCCGCAGATACTCGTAAAACACGACGGTCGCATCAGCAGCATCAACATGGGATTGTTCGGCACCGCCGATGTCAAGCACATAGCCGTGCTCGCTGAATCCGTCCTCAAGAATGCGGGCGCGCTGGCCGCTCACACTCAGGTGAACGCCCAGCGCGGCACGCTCTCGCTGTCTTTCATCCATCACGAAAGACTAGTTCAGCCCTGCGGCTTTCTTGAATTCTTTGGCCATATCCTCGGCGGAGGTCGAAGAATCCACATTCTCAAGAGGCTTGTCGTTCACCGCGAATTGGGGGGTGCCCTTCACGCCGATCTTTTGGCCGTACTCAAAATCGCCCTTGATCAAGTCGATGGTTTTTGGATCGACCAGGTCAGTCTTGAATTTCTCCTCATCCAACCCAAGTTCCTGAGCATAGCTGAGGAGAACTCCCGCAAACTCGGTCTGCTCGGTAATATCCTTCCAGCTGTCCTGAGTTTCAAAAAGCTTATTCGCCATCTCCAGGTGCTTACCCTGAAGCTCTGCCGCCTGCACGGCCTGTGCGGCAGCAATAGCATTCTTGTGAATTTGGGACAACGGCATATTGCGCACGGTCACATTCATGGTGCCCTCAAGGTCCTTGGCAACCTTCTCATAGGTGGGTTCGGCCTTGGCGCAGTAGGGGCACTGGTAGTCGGTGTACAGGGTCACGGTGGGCGCACCCTGCTTGGGGGTGTTGAGGTGGTATCCAACCTCGTCACGCTCGCCAACTTTGGTGGCGGTCATTTTGGCGGAGTCACCCGAGGCCGAAGCCGAACCGGATGCGCTTGCCTCTCCCCCGGCGCTAGCGCTGCCGGAAGCATCGCCCGAGGGAGCGCTGCTCGCTGAGCCGCTTGAGCTGGCGTTAGAACTTGAGCTACCGCTTGCGGATGCACTCGACCCGGAATTTGAGGTGGCGTTACCGCATGCGGAGAGTACGACTGCGAGAGCGGGTACCCCGAGTGAAAGCGCGGTACGGCGATTGAGCATAGATGTCATGAGGGTTCCTTTACCGTAAAGATAATAGACTTACCTTTCATCCTCCCATATCTTGCGGGGGAACGCACCCCTTTCGAGTTATGGGTCATATTCGCCCTACCCTGTAATCTCTGCTAATATTGGCGATGGTATACGCGCTATATAGGTCGTATATCGTGCGCCTCCTTAGCTCAGGGGTAGAGCATTTCCCTCGTAAAGAAAAGGTCGTGGGTTCGAATCCCACAGGGGGCTCCATTCGCACGTCACTCTGGATACAAGAAATCCCGCTCCAGCCGGGAGGTGTCCAGTGTGGCGTTTTTGCTGTTCTGGCGCGGTTTTTGCGAGGCTCGGATGTTCGGTGGCAGCGACCCGACCTACGAGCGTTCCTGAGACCCAGAGAGTGCCTTCGCGAGCTACGGCAATCGGGGCAGGGGAGGCTTCGTCGCCGGTTGCCACCAAATAGGACACCCCATATCAAAAGGTTTACGGTGTTTGGCTGAGACCTATGCGTGAGCTGGAATCCAATGTGAAGGCGCTAAGCTTGCAAATTGTAACTACTAGTATGTACAGTTATGGTTATGGACAGCAGGACTCGACTTGTGGAGGCAACCCAAGATCTCCTGTGGGAACAGGGGTATTCAGCAACCAGCCCGAAAGATATCATGCGCCGATCAGGTGCTGGTCAGGGCAGTATGTACCACCACTTCACTAATAAGCAGGAACTGGCCGTGGTAGCTCTAGAATGCAGCGCCCAATCCATGCGTCACGACACAGAAAAGCTGCTTGCGACAGATGGTAGTGCTTACGAAATAGCAACAGCTTATCTGCGTCGACAGCGCGATGTTCTGAAGGGATGCCGCATGGGAAGAATGACATTCGATGCCGATGTCTTGAACACCCCGGAACTCATCGAGCCTGTCAAACGCACGTTTGTGTGGCTGCTCGAAGCTCTCACAGTACTCTTTGAGCGAGGCAGAGACCAAGGCGAGTTTGCAGCAGACATTGATGCCCGCAATCTGGCTTCACTGGTGGTAGCAACAGTACAAGGAGGCTATGTGCTAGCACGTGCCACACGAGATACGGATGCCTTTGATGCGGCGGTTGAAGGGGCTGCTGCGCTCCTACGCAAGGCCACAGTACCTCTGACTACCGAGGCGTCGGATCATTCTGAGTGAGTAACCGCATGAGCTAAGAAGAAATGGGGAAAGACGTATGTATTCAATGCAGTACCGTGTCCAGCTTCCAGCGGACTACGACATGGAGATCATCAGGGACCGCGTCCGTCGCACTGGACACTTGATGGATGGATATCCGGGACTGGAATTCAAGGCGTACCTTATCCAGGAGAAAGCCAAAGGAGCCATGGAAAACTGCTACGCACCATTTTACGTCTGGAACGACACAGAGGGAATGCGATCTTTCTGCTGGGGAGAGCCTGGGTACTCATCAATTGTGCGCGATTTCGGCCGTCACCCCATCCAAGATTGGACAGTCCACAAACTTATCAAAGGAACTACACCTCTCACCCAAGCACGCAGCCTCAATATCCAAACTGTCACCCTGCCCGAGTTTACCGCACCGTCTGACATCATAGAGCCCCTGGCTGCGGACTTCCTTAACGGACAGAACGCTAACACGCTCTGCCGCCTGGCCGCAGTCGACATCACAACTTGGAAACTCATCCAGGTTGAACTCAGCAGTGCCAACCCCGACCACGCACAACCAAAAACCACCTCCTATGAGGTCCTCCACGTCTCGACCGCCGATATTGACTCCCGCTGATCAGGAAACCACTCAGCACGAACCCCAACTTTGCTGGGAGGTGTTCGGGCGGCGTTTTACCTGTTCTGGGGCGGTTTTGCAGGGGTGGAGTGGTTTGACGCCAAGCGGTCTGAGAGTTAATGGTTATCATCGGTTTCTGATTCCTAAACTTTCTTGCTAGAGCACCTCAACTGGTCCATCCATCAAATAGCCACCTGCTCTTGGTAGGGCGAGAATATCCAGGATAGACACACAATATATATCCTATAAACCCGATTACCCTTGAAAACCCGTACAATAAGGGAAAGAGTTTTACCGTTTTGTTTGCACTTCGAGAGGGGCATCATGCGTCATAAAAAACAGACCCAGCGTTTTGGGTTGGTGTTCGTGCTTCTGCTGATACCGTGTTGTGCGCTGTGGTTCTTTTATCGATGGATTTTCGGTGAAGATACCATTATTGCCGTTCCCATCGTGCTGGGGGTTGTGACCTCCTATATTTGCGCCTATGCCTTTACCGGCGGCAGGACCCCATACAACTAGCTGCTCACGACAGTCGTGCCGTATAGAGAACACGTGAGCCGCGCATCCTAACCAGAGGCAGGATGCGCGGCTCACGTTTATATACCAAGACTTTAGACGTTGGCGCGCTGGGCGTCGCTTTCGGTCTTTCCCCACAGCCCGTAGACTTTGGCAAGTTCTTTAACCTTCTTGGCACGCAGGTAACGCGGCAGATATGAACCGTCGTGCGGCCCGTCGATGGGAACATCAAGCATTTTGTGCGCCTCGGCGATTTCGTGGTCACTCGGCGAGAATGCCTGGTTAATGGTATCTGCCTGATCGGAGTCAAGAGTGAGTTTTCCGGTCATGCCGTGGGCCGTGGCGTAGGTGCAGGCTTCGGTGAGTGCCGCCTTGTACTTACCCACGGATGGTCCGTCGATAGGACCGGGAATACCGCCCAAAGTTGAAGCGATCACGAGTTGCGAGCGCACATAGGCGAGCGCCATGGGGGTGTCGCTGGAACCGGTATCGCGGCGGTAATCGCCTGCCCCGAAGGCGATGCGGAAGGTTCCGATGGCGCTGGCGATTTCGACGGCGTTGTGCACCCCGAGAGCCGATTCGATAAGCGCGATGATGGGCGTTCCGGCGGGCAGTTCGGAGGCGGTGCGGTCGATATCGGTCGCGTGTTCTGCGGTGGCGAGCATAACGCCGCGCAGACCTTTGGTGTTTTTGAGGGCTTTAACGTCTTTCCACCAGTGCTCGGTGGTGATAGCGTTGATGCGCACCCATGCGACCACGCCGGAGTTGAGCATTTTGACGACTCGACTGCGGGCTTCGTCTTTTTCGTCTTCGGGGCACCCGTCTTCGAGGTCTAGAATAATGGAGTCTGCTTCACTGGCGAACGCTTCTTCAAAGTCTTTTTCGGCTGAATTAGGGCGTACAAGAAGCCAGGAGCGAGAGAGACTGGGGCGTAGCTGGCGTGCACGTTCATTGCGATGGAATTCGAGCATTGGTTGGTCTTTTCCCTGATGTGCTGGTGTCCGAGCTTTTAGTGTAGGTGTCTGGTCCATGATGGTTATACTAAGCTCAACCTTAGTTAAGGTTCTAGTTACCTCATGTCGTGTGGGATTTTACGCGGATTTATATGGTTTTATGTTGGATAGTTCGCGACGTGGAACCCTCAAAAGACACTAAACCCCCGAAATTATCGAGGAAATTATACGGAGCCCGCGACTACACAACTATTCGCACATCGCCGTTAGTTTCACGTTTATGACGTTAAACCGAGGTTGTCTGCAGAGCCGGGTTTTCGTTGCGCGCCTGTGCAGCTTTTTCATCACGTGCACGGGCGATCAGGCGTTCCGCATTCTCGACATGCTCAACCACACTCTGCACGCGGCGCTCCACCGTAATTTTGCGGTGGCACTGCACACTGCACTCGCCAAAGCACCGCGCCATCGCCAGCGCCTCAGCGCAGAGGGCTACCGCATTGCCAGCTTTCGAAAGCGCCCGATGCAGATCCGAGAACGTGCCCTCAGGGGAGGCAGGAATATCCATGCCATCACTGGGGGCAATACGCTGCGCCTCCATCGCGACGGTACGAACCCGCGGAATAAGATCGGTAAGAGTATTCGCATCCGGTACGATAAGTTCGATCATCTCGGTATCGGCAAGGCGTTCAAGAACCTGGTGGAAACGATCAATACCGCGAATAAACCGGTCGTGCGCACGACGCCAGAGACCACGCCCAAGTTCCGCATCATCACGCCGTGATTGCAGGAAATCTTTGAGTCCCATAGCCCCTCCTCATGCTCAGCCGGTCGTGCGTCTAGAAAGCTCTATATACTTAGGGTACCCTAAATCTCGTTTTGGTGACAGGATGTCGTACAAAAAATGTTGATATGGGATTAAGCTCTCGAAAAATTCACGTATTTAGCCCGGCCAAACCGGCACAACACGACTTACATCACACGCAAAACAACCTTGCCGCGATGCTGACCAGCATCAAAGTACTCATGAGCCTGCGACGCCTGCCACCACGGAAATTCACGATCAAGATTCGCCGAAAGAACGCCGCGCTCAAGGAACGGTAACACGTTCTCATGCACCCCTGCCATAATTTTTGCCTTCTCATCCGCAGACCGTGACCGCAAAGACGTGCCGTGCACCGATAGGCGCTTCGTTAGCATAAGACCCAGGTCAAGTTCCGCGCGGCGACCGCCCTGCACGGCAATCGTCGCCAGATGCCCACCATCGGCTAAAGACCGCAGATTATCTTCCAGGTATTTCGCGCCCACCACATCAAGAATATAATTCACGCCGTGACCGGCGCTCTCACGCTGAATCACCTGACGAAAAGACTCCGTGCGGTAATTAATCGGATGCGCCCCCAACGCCCGCACAGTCTGAGCCTTTTCGTCATCACCGACCGTCGCAAAAACCCGCACACCGGCGGTGCGCGCCAGCTGAATAGCGTGCATACCCACGCCCCCGGTACCGCCATGCACCAGAAGCGAAGTCTGCTCATCTTCCGCCGGGTTATTCTGCGCGGGATCAAGGCTCATCCCGCACAGAAGCACCAAATTCGAGTACACCGTCGCGGCAACCTCCGGGATGCACGCTGCCTCAACCATGCTCATACCCTTGGGAACGGGCAGGGTATGGCGCACATCTACCGCCGCATACTCGGCGTAACCGCCGCCAGCAAGAAGCGCCATAACGCGCTCGCCCGCCAGAGTGGGATCAACGCCCTCGCCCACAGCCTCTACCACACCCGCGATCTCAAGACCGTATATGGAGCTTGCCCCCGCAGGAGGCGGATAATGCCCGCGCCGCTGCAGGGAATCCGCCCGGTTCAGCCCGGCGGCATGCACCCGCACCAAGACCTGCCCGGGTGCAGGGGCGGGAATCGGAACCTCAGAGAGCGTTAGAACCTCTGGATCTCCATGTTCTTTCTCGACAATGGCGCGCATAGTAGCCTCAACAACCTTCTTATCTGTATCTTCCTGCACCGAGAGTAGCATGTGTTCTCGGGGCATACCGCAATGTTCAGATTTACAGAAAAGCATAGAACATGAGATAATCGGCGGGTACCTTTTCCGCTCAAGGGCGGAAAATACCGGGATGGTTGTCCGAGCGGCCGAAGGAGCTGGTCTTGAAAACCAGTAGGCGGTAACCCCGTCTCAAGGGTTCAAATCCCTTACCATCCGCACACTAAACCCCGCGATGCGCCTGAATTTTCAGGTGTACCGCGGGGTTTTCTGCGTAGAATCTGCAGGTTACGAGACCAACCTTGAGAGGAACCACAGCACAATATCAAAGACACCGAGGATACCCCCGATAAGCGCCATAGCGGTATAGCCAGCATTCTTTCCCTTATTAGCAATAAGACCCCTAATACAGGAAACTACGGCAACAATCCCAAAACCGATGGCAAAAATCCCAATACCGACAGCACCTAGAACAAGGGAAGTAATGGAATAGATTTTTGCGTTTTTCTCTGCCTTGATTGCTTCAGGATCAATTGTCGGCGGGTACGGCTGCTGGTAACCCTACTGGGGGTATCCGTCTTGCGGGTTCTGCTGAGGCTGGAAGTTATAGTTTTCGGACATTACTATCCTTCTTGGGGTAGACGATCCTATCGTCGGACATAAGATCAGTTTTATTATCGGCTTTATTTACTGTACAGGGTTAAAGATAAGTACACACTTTCCAACATGCCGTGTTAACAAATCCGTACCAACACGGCATACACGTTAAAGCGCCCAGATCATGCACAATAAAGCCCCGCTGTCCTCCCGGCATCGGGATTCTGCGGGGCTGCATCTGTAAGCCCACAGCTGCTACCGAGTGCTGGCTATAGCGGCTATCACAAACGCCACCATCGGAATAAAGAAGAACAGAGTCTCAATCGCCCCCAGCGACAGGGCAATCCAGCTGGTGGCAAGGCCGCCTCCGGCGGGAACTCCGACACGTGAAGCCTGAGCACCTTTAACCGCACCCCAGATCCCCAAACCCAGTGGAATCACACTCGTGACCCAGAAGAGGGCGAGCACCAAACCAACAATGCCCAGCGCTAAAGAGGTTTGTGCCGCCTGCTCACCGGCAATCTGCTGCGGGGTTTTGGGGACAACCGTCATCATGGGCACGGGCTGCACATATACCGGCTGCTGATAGTAGTGTTGAGGAGCAGGCTGTTGGTAATACTGTTGAGGGGCGGACTGGTGATAGTACTGCTGAGGAACAGTTTGTTGATAGTCTTGCTGTCTAGGAGCGGGCTGCTGTTGGTTCTGATAAAGCTTAGTGTATTCGGGCAGAGAGTCAGAGAGAGGGCGAGTTTTCTCGTAGGCGTCCTCACCCTGATGGGGGTTTTGCGACTGAGACGGTTGCTCTCCCGCGGGATACTCAGACATAGCTATTCCTTTCGGTGACAAAAAGCGACAACTAGACCTGCCCACTGTCTACCTGCTGTAAGGAAATATCTGGGGAACCATTTTCAGCCTGCGTGAATGGGCGTGGCAATAACTCTAACTATAGCGCGTTGTTTTTCGCTCATGGGGGAAGTTTGGTCGGCAATTCCGAATTGACCAGCCTGCTTACTCCCGATATTCTTATAGGGATGCACTCGTTTTGTGCACCGTGGAGACGTGCCAGAGCGGCCGAATGGACTTCACTGCTAATGAAGGGTCGGGGTTGAACTCGACCGGGGGTTCAAATCCCCCCGTCTCCGCCAAAGAACGAACCCCCGAACCGTAAAAGGTGCGGGGGTTCGCTGCGTCCTAGGTGCGTAGGGCATCAAGTTTTTGCAGTCTGTCTTATGATGCAGCTTTGTTTCCGCTTGGCTAACCTTGCCCTCCCGGTCGAAAAACTGCGGTTCAGCGGAAGAAAGAACGGGGGCGCAGTGTGCCGACTGCGGATAGGATTTAGAAGCTCATAAAGTCGATGAGGCGCGCATCCGCACCGTCAAGAAGCGCCCACTCCCCCGGCACCTCAAAGACCGCTACGGACGAAGGCGAAAAGCCATAGGAAGCGTCCATCAGGGAATTATAGTCAGAGTCGGGGCTCGCAAGCTGTAAGGTCACATCCTGCACCGCAGGCAGATGCGACACCACCATAAGCGTGCGCACGCTCTCAGAAACCCCGTTAATGCGCGCCAGCACCCGGGATGCAGGAACCTCATACAGACCCTCGTCCAGGTGCGGAGTAGGTGCCTGTTCGCCGAGCGCATCCGAAATCCAGGTGGTGGTCTGCCGGGTGCGCAGCGCCGCCGAAGACATCAGCTGCTCGGGAATATAGCCCTTCTGCTTGAGCCAGGAGCCCGCATCCGCAGCCTGCCGATGCCCGCGTTTAGTCAGTGGGCGATCAAAATCATCCATACCCCAGTCGGCTTCAGCATGACGCATGATAATCAGGCGCTTAACGTCTCGGAGTGAGTTCTCAACCATACCTTCATAGTACAACGTAGGCGCCCCGATACGCCGGGTTGCCGCATGATAGCGCGCCACAAAACGGCATGCGAAAACCCCGCGCTCTTAAGAAAAAACGCGGGGTTTCGAGCGTAAAAAGACTAGATAGAGTATTCGGGGGCTGCCCACACCACAACTTCGGGATGCTCAAAGAACCTGTACCCCTGACCGCGCACGGTACGCACGGTTCCCGAAAGACGCCCCAACTTCGAACGCAGACGCCGAATATGCACATCAATAGTGCGTTCGTGGGGATGCTCATCCCCGGCGCTCCAGAGCGACTCCAAAAGCTCATCGCGCCCCACGGTACGGGTGGAGTTCTCAACCAGATGCGCCAGAAGCTCAAACTCTTTGAAGGTGAGCATCAGCTGTTCCCCATCAAGGAACACCTCACGACGCGCCAAATCGATCAGAACGCCATTGGAACTAGGAGTTGCGGGCTGCTCGGCTTCACGCGCCTGCTTGTGCAGCTCAGCCTGGTAGAACACGGCAGTCGGATCGCCAAGCGCATTGCGCACAACCTCAAGATCGCTGCCCTCCGCATGAACGGGAGCCAAAGCAACGGCGGCATAGGATTCGGCCTCAGGTGCCAGATGGTGTGCATAGGTTCGCAAATCCTGCACAATACGCACCAGCGATGTGCCGTTGGCTGCGGCAAGTTCTTCATTGAGCCCCACATACAGCACAAACCCGCGCGCCTCGTTCTCCTGAGCTCCTGCCTTCTGGGCGCCCTGCTGATCCCCGGAGGAGAAGGTCATCGGGCGCAAAGTAGCTGCGGACCCTTGTGTGCGGTTCTGCTGCGGCACTTGACGCTTTGCAGCACGACCACGCTGGGAGATGTGGACGTATCCAGGTACTGCACCTGACATTGTTCAACCTTCTCTCAAGATTTGTTGCGTACGGGTCCCTTGATTCTGCATGATGCGGAATGCTCAAACACCGCGCGGTAAAGGCGGCGTTTCCTTTGCTATCAATATTTCTATTATTTGACTCATAAATCAAGCAGCTTGGGGTATCTGCGACGTTCTGCTCGCAGCTTCACACCCTCGTGAACTTTGATTCAGTGCCGGGAAACGACGCTGACAAGCACCGTTTCTCCCTCATATTATACATGGAGATTCGGAACCGATACCCCAAAAAGCCGCGCGCTCAGAGCCCCTGACCGCATACGAACCGGGCGCAATTTCCACGTTCTGGAGCGGAGGCTCCCAAGGGTACCAGCGACTCGTGCACTACTAGTGTTTTTCGCCGCACTCGCAGATGCATGTGGGGAAAGGGGCACACCGCAGTATCAAGGGGTTCTGAAGGGCCGACGCTCCGCACGCAATCGTCAGAGTCAAGTCCCAAAGCACATGTTTGCGGCGCCCGACGTCTAAGACCGCCCGCGCAGATCGTCAGACCCGTAAGGATGCGCTACTGCGCCAGCCCGTAGAGGCGGTCGCCTGCATCGCCCAAACCGGGAACAATATACGCCCTTTCGTTCAGACGCTCATCTTTAGCGGCAAGGAACAGGTCAATATTCCGCAGACCCTCAACGCCCTTTTCGAGAGCCGCAATACCTTCGGGGGCGGCAATCAGGCAGACACAGGTGATGGATTCGGCGCCGCGTTCGCGCAGGAATTTAATAGCCTCAATCAAGGTGCCGCCAGTAGCGAGCATAGGATCGAGCAGGTACACCTGACGGCCGGTCAGGTCTTCGGGCAGACGCTCGGCGTACGTGACAATATCGAGGGTCTCTTCGTTACGGGCCATGCCCAAAAACCCGACTTCGGCGGTGGGCACTAGACGAGTCATGCCTTCGAGCATGCCCAGTCCGGCGCGCAGAATCGGCACGACCAGAGGCTTCGGGTTAGCGATAACGGTTCCCATCGTACGCGCCACCGGGGTTTCGATAGGGCGCTGCTCAACCCGAATCTCACGGGTAGCCTCATAGGCGAGCAGGGTAACGAGTTCATCGACGAGCTGGCGGAACGTGGGTGAGGGAGTGTTTTTATCGCGGAGCACACTAATCTTGTGCGCCACCAGCGGGTGATCAAGAATCTTAATACGCATACTCTCAGTTTACTCTGCCTGCTAGTGCGGGTGCTGTTTGCCGGTTCCTACAGTTTGCCGTGCGGGTGGTCCAGAAGATACTGTACTCCACTATTGGTTTCGATGGATTCCTCAAGTTTTTGCCGGTCATCAGTGCTATACGGTTGAGCCCAGCGTCCTTCAGTCATGCGGAAAGCCAAGTGGAAAAGGGATAACTGCGTAGAGGTTTTTAAGGGGCGGATAAGAGTTTTTCTGCCCCGAAAGTCTTTAATGATGAGCTTATCGCTGTGTGGTTTAAAGATGTACTCAGAAATATCTGTATAGGGTACATTCTTCATGCGCCCATAGAATTTTCTCGTGGTTATACCTTGGGAATCTATGCGCACATACATATCACTGAAAGATTTGTGAATATATAAGAACAGAATAGAGAAGATAGCTATAATTACCCAAAACATAGGGGCAACAAGCACCCTAGGACCTGATGTTATCGATCCCCATATCAAGAATACAGCGACCAATAAACAAATAATATCAATGACTACTACAGAAATTTTGTATACCCAATGGAGCCTAAATTCTGTATTATCATCTGCACCAGAAACAAATGGTTTAGGTTCTGAAATTCGAGCAATGAATGAAACACACCAAAATACGGCGATAATTGCCGAGATAGGGATAAAGAATCGTAACAAATCTATCAGTGCCATGATCTGTCACTCTGGTTTCTCTTCAGGAACATGTTCAATAACGCAACGAGAAATTTGAAAGAGATATTCACATGTCTCTTTGTCGTTTTCTAGATATTCCTGAATCTCCCGCTGGTCTTCTGGGCTATCGATCCGTGCCCAGTATCCTTTTTGGAGGCGGAACGCCAGCTGCGCCATCAGTAAACCGGCATCCGTTAGTATGGGGTCAAAACGTAAAGTACCTCCACGAGCTGTTTTTACCACAAGCCACGTAAGATCAATATCGATATCTCCGCTATTGCGTGAGTTATAGGTAAATTTAACAATATCTTTATACGGCGCGTGATGAGATATTGCCAAGAAATTAGCCCACATCATACCCTCTGGTGTCGTCTGCAAATAAAAATTTTTACAATCTAGATACATAAACAAACATAAATACCAGCCCAAAAATCCCAAAGGCAACATAACAAATGCACCACCAAATTCTGGGTCAAATAATATTAAAAGAACCGTTATAGAATTCAAAATAAAGCAACACACTAGCCCAAATTTTGTAAATCTTTCAAATATATATGCCCTTCTTCCACAACGAGGAAATCTATAAGTAGTGTAATTTTTATTTTTTACACTCTTATATATCAAGACACAGGATAAAAGCTGAAGAGCAAGAAGAGTAACTCCAAAAATCTGATCCACTTCTAAAATCCTTTAGCATGCTTTGCTACATCCTCATATACACTTTTATAGCCTATAATCTATCCCTGTGTACGGATAGGCTAAGAGAGTCTATTTTTAGTGTAGGGCACTTTTCAAAAATCCCATAAATCCGTACACCCTAGATAATCTTCTTACGTTAAAACGAAGTTTTTAGCCCACGTGAAATCTCCCGATACGCTCTGCCTACTACGGAACTCGGACCCGAAATCAGGACCACCAGCAGGACAATACTCTTTCCCGTACCCACCATGAGCTAACCCCGAAACAGTGGGCACCTCCAACAGACGCTGCACCCACAATTTTTCCCGAATATACTGCACGAGTATTTCAGCGTCCTGAGTATTGTTCGGATCAGCCCAATACCCATAATCCACCCGAAACGCCACCTGAGAACCCACGTACCGGCACGGTTCTACATGCGGTTTAAACCGGTGCACTATCCCTGTGGTGTCGGTGAGCTCAAAAAGCCCGTTCTCATCCCCTAATAGGGTGAAATAACTAGAGTCAATCTGCCAGTAGTGCAGTGTAAGTTTCCGTCCCCGGTTCGTGACCCTCATGAGTTTCTCGGGCAGGATTTCCCGGTACGAGACCCTGCACACCCACAAACCCCACACCACAGAAGGAAAACCCACAATAATAAGTCCTAATTCAACCCATTCACTTGTGGTATATCCAGGCTTATGATCCTGTGAAACAAGAGTCGCGATAGTCATAAGGCCCAAAAGAGAAGCCAAAAAGAGTAACAGCAAAAGCGTTACCCATAAGAGCATTTTGATGAACCACGAGGCTTGTAACCGCACCGACACCAACACCCGCACCACAGCCCGAGGATCAGAGGTTTCTTCTACCACCTGCTGCTGTTGCCTAATACGCTCACGCTTATTACCCCACCGTACTAATAGGTAAAGAACAGCGTACATTAGGGCGATAGACCCAAAAATAGCCAGAAGCAGGATAACGGAGCCGTTATTCATCGGTAACACCTGCATCTGAAGAACCAGTCTGGACAACGACCACGGAGGTGAAGTCGACCAGTACCTCAATACAACACGGTGCCCATTAGGGTCGTTCTGCCTTCTCAAACTTCGTCACAGACGTAGACCCAGAGTTAAAAACCTGAAAATCCAGCAGTGTCACCTTATAATACCCGCCGACCTCCAAAGATCCCGCATACTCGTCCATAGACTTCTTCGGATCAGGAGAATCCGACATATGTAAATTCCCGCACTCTTTTGTCTTAAAATCTGCTACACGCTTATAATCAGTATTCCCCGAGACCAGACCACCCCGATCGTGCACATCAACATGCTCGAGGGTGCAGTACTTGTAAGTCCCTGCACTATCATTACGTGAAAGAAAATATAAAAACGCATAAAAGCTTACAGCAACGACAACAATGATGCATGTTACCAGTGTTTCTTTAATATTCTTCTTTCTCTCATTCCTCATCAAAACTTCCTCATGCCCAAGTAGACAACACCGAACTGTTCATTAGGCTACATTTTAAGATTCTGCCCCCCTGACACCAGAGGAATGAATCCTTGGAAGACTTAACCTCGTAACCATTTAGCGCAGGGCTGGAGGGGTGAAAAAGTTATCCACCCCTTCCTTAACACCATCTTTGATCTTCATCGCGGCAGCTTGAGTAGTCTGCACCGGATGCACCATACGTGACCGCGCTGAAGCAGCAGTAGAATCATCCATCTTAGTACCACTTTTCACCCCAGATTTAAATGCATCTTTGGCGAAACCAGATGAAGTTTTTTGCCACAAGGTATCTGTATTGAACTCCTTCTGGTAAGCGACAGTCTCAGCAGTGTATCTTGTAGCCTCACGCACACTACCACCAGCACCATCAGCTACCGCAGTACGGAAACCAGCGTTAAACTTATTCATCGTTTCGTTAGATCCAGGACCGTACCCCGGAACTTTCATTTTCGTCTTAAGCCTATTCCCTGTCACAGCACCTAAACCACCAGTACCAGTACCTATAAAGAACATACCAACTGCCTGTTGAGGATTACGTCCTCCCTGCCGGAAATACTCTACAGTGCTACCAGTTCCTTGAGTAACACCATCTTTAACAGTCTCCTGAATCAACTTATTATCAGCGACGAAGTTGCCGACCTTCCCCAACTTCCCCAGATCTTTAAGCTTCGCCAAGTTCGTGAAACCACCACCAATTGCACCCGAGACAGCACCAGTAATAGCACCCTTAATAGCCTCTTGACCAGCCTTACCCCAATCAATAGACTTACCTGAGACCTTCTGCTCCAATGCATACATGCCAGCACCCATCAAAGCGCCCGAAGCCGCGCCAAAAGCAGCACCGCCTAAAGGACCTAGTCCAGTCGCCATAGCCCCAAGAACAGCACCAAAACCAATCATCGCAACCGTAGCAACCCATTCGCCAACATTACGTACGCCTTGCCAGAACTTATCGTATTGCTCCTGGGAATATTTCTGGAACTCATCCGGCGACATCGGCTTCAGACCCCACGGGTCCATCAGTCCTACCGGGTTGTTCCCACAGAACGCATATACATCCGCGAAGAAACCAGTACCCGGCACCTGGGCCAGCGGGTCCGTCGAGAGGAAACGCTTCGAGGCACCATCAAAGACGCGGGCACCCATCACATCCAAACCGACAACACGCACAGACCCGGCACCGGTAAACGAGAACCCGGCAGGAAGCATAGATTCCCACATACCGCTATCATCCGCACTCGAGGTACGTGGAAGACCGGGAATATTCATCCCCTGAGCATCCGGTGCAGAACCCAGTATGGGCGGCACAGCCCACGGGTCAAAACCACCGGCAGTACCAACCTGGGAGAAACCGCCGTCAGACCCGGGAGCAGGCATGCCGCCAGCACCTAAAATCTGTGGCATAGCAGCATCCGGATCCCACAACAATGGCGTCGAAACACCATTCACCCCGGCTACCTGGGCAAGTTCACCAGTCACATCAGTTACCATACGAACCCGTGATGCAGCTTCACCACCGTGAGCAGTCACATACGTATCCGTTACCGAGGCCAGCCCGGAATACGCGCCCCAAGCGTACTCACGAACCCGTTGTACACCCCTGTCATTGGTGATAATCTCACGGGTACGTTCACCAGCGGCATTGTACTCGTACGTAGTCACTGTCGTTAACGTATGCTCCGCTGTATGGTCGGTAGCAATAATTTCGGTGAGTTGGTTCAAACGGTTATAGGCGAACGAACGTTCACCCGCTAGCACCCGCGAAGTCTCCTCAGATTCGCCCGTGCCACTGGAATGACGCCAAGTGCGCTCAGAAACCATGAGCCCGGCTTCAAACACCCATTCAAACTCCAGATCACCAGAACGAGAACCCGTGAGCTGACCGGCAGCATCATAGGTATACACCACCAGCCCATCGGCAGAATCCAAGCCCACAATACGACCCTGCTCATCACGAATAACCTCGGTACGTTCCACCGAATCCGCCCTCGCCGTGTTCTCACGCGAGTACGAGCACACCAGACCGGACTCACCATCAAACTCCCAGCGCGAGAGAATGTCGCCTAACTGGGCACGGATCAGCCTGCCCATCGCATCGTAGGAATACTGCACCGCCGGGCTCTCACCGTGAGCGTCTTGATCAGCGCGTGACATACTCACCACGCGGCCAGCACCATCGTAGGCAATCGCAGTCTCACCGTACGGAGTCACCATGCGCGTGCGGTAACCGTCGGCATCGTACCCCAGCGTGAGTGTGTACGCGCCCGTGTTCGTGAAAGTATTCAACGCCTGAACCTGCGCATCTACATCCGCCGAGCCAGAGGATGCACCCGAAGTATCGGTCATCACGCTCGAGCGTGAACGTTCCATCAGCAAACCGCGTGCATCATATACAAACCGATGCTGCACAAACGCGTCCTCAGACGCATTACCGTCAACGGCTTGAGCGCTGGCGTAATCGCGCACCCACACGGTACGCCCTTGATCCTCGACCCCAAACTCGGCAGCCTTCACACCATCAACACAGGTGTGTGACAGGCGGCCACCGGCAGCGTAATCATAAGTATGCGTATACTCGCGTACACCATCGTGAGCACGAATCAGACGACCGGCAGCATCATAGGCGTACTCCTGCACCGACTCATCATCCGTACCCGCAGCCTTGATAACACGCACCAGACGATCTAGCGCATCGTACTCATAGTCGGTCACCTGGCCGGTGGCATCGACAACTCGGCAAACCTGCCCGGTTGCGGTATACGAGAAATGCGTGCGGAACCCCAGACCGTCCGTTGCCTGGATAATCTGACCGGCAGCATCGTACTTAAACCTTCGCTGCCCAAAAGAACTATCGCGCACACCAATTAAGCGACCGCACAAATCGTACTCGTACGATGCCACACGTACACCGGCTTCCACACCGGTCACTCGACCACACACGTCATAGGTGATCTTCTCAACCGTACCGTCAGGGTTAATACGCTTAATAATCTGCGAGGCGGCATCATACTCCAGGCGAGTTATCGCCCAAGCAGAGGGCTCAACAACCCGCGAAACCCCCGCTTCATCGGTGTAACGCTCAGGAGCATCCAGACCAACAGCATGAGAGATCACCCGCCCGGCAGCATCATAGTCATAGGTCTCGATACGGCCTTCAGCAGAAATCACCCGCAGCACACGCCCAGCGCCATCACGTTCACAACGGGTCAGACCACCGGCAGCATCAAGAATCTCAACCGGGCGACCCGCGGCATCATAAGTGATAAACTCGCTCTCAACATCGGCCTTCTTCGCAGAAGACCCACCCCGGGCACGCTTCTGCTCAGACGTAACCCGACCGAAAATATCCGTATGAATGAACGAGGACGAGAACGCATCCGCGATCTCCTCAATACCGCGCTGACGATCTACCCTGCGTTTAATTTCAACACCGGTAGCATCCGTCACCGAAGACAACTCGCCGTTCAAATCATAGGAATACCGGGTGACAGCGCCGCTCGGATCGGTAGCCTCAACCAGCTGAGACAAACCATCATAAACGTAATTCCATACGGCACCGCTGGCGGTAGTGAGGCCAACAAGGTTACCCCATGTGTCAAAAGTGCCTTCGGTCGTATGACCTAGCGGGTTAGTGACACTAGCGATTTCTCCGCCTGCATTGTAGGTAAACCGGATAGTGGCACCGTAGGGATCCGTTACCGAAATGGGGAGATTTCCACGACTCCAAGACGTATTGGTGCTGTTACGCACAAGCGCGGGTAGGGATTCTACGGCAACCTCGGGGTACGCAAAAGTCCAGCGGGCACCATCTGCGTTTTCGATACTCGCAAGCGCGCCTGAAGAATTGTACGTCGCCGTACCGCGACGACCAAGCGGATCTATAACCCCAATAACACGTCCGTGGTCATCACGTATCAAGGTTGTAGTATTACCCGCACCGTTTGTCACGAGGACGAGATCACCGTAAGCATCGTACTCGAAGGTTGTGGATACACCCGTTGGGTCAGTGACTCGGGTAAGAAGACCCCTGTCGTCCCAATCATAAAGCGTCTGAGCACCGTCTGCGTCAATCACAGCGCTTGGGTTTGGGTTCACCGAATCCGCATATTCATAGCTCACGGTCATTGGCGTACCCAGATTGCGGGGATCACGTGCATCCCGCACAGATACGCCGGTTATGCGATCGTGTTCATCCCACCCGTAGGTGTAGTCGGTACCCTCAGGGGTACGTTCACGCTTCAGCCTGCCTCGGTTATCGAATACGCGCGCGGTCCTAGAACCATCGCGCTCAGTAATACCCACACGGTTTCCGAAAGAATCGTACCGCATGGTCTGACGGCTGCCGTCGGTGGCGGTGATTCCGATCAAACGCCCCTTAGAATCGCTTGTCCAGAGGTTAGAGTTATCCCCTGTTTCAGCATCCGCCACAATAGTAACCAAGCTCGGGGTATAGGTGTACGAAACTTCGCGCCCATACTCGGTGAGCTGGTGAGCTACCCGGCCCAGTTCATCGTAGGTGTTGGTAACCTCTACAATCCCGGTGGCATTGATAACCTCACGGATAAGTCCGGCATCTGTGTGAGTATACGAACGGACACCCGCATTTGTTGTCACACTCGTCAGATGCTCACCCTCATACGAATATTCGGCGGCCATTAGTGGCGTATCGGCTTCGGTACCGGTCGTGTTATAGGTATAAGCACTAATCGGGCGATACTCGGGAGCCTCAGTGCTTTGAACTAGCGCTTCATAGTTCACACGAATTCCGCGCTGGGATCCTGGATGCACCAGATCTGTAACCTGCCCCTGCGCATCACGGAATGCGACCACAGTATTTGATGGGTGCCCATCAGTAGCACTCACCCAATCCCCAGAAGCGCTGAACCCAAAGGATTCGTGAGCATTATTCATCACGATCCAATAGAAGGGTTCCTGCGTGAAAGCTTGAACTGCGGATTCATCTAAGCCACGAGAATTCTTGAGCTGTTGCTGTGTTTCACGCTGCAAGGCTTCGATACGCGCATACGCATCAGAGCCCGGTTCTGCCTTTGTCAGCCACCATGCTTCCCCAGAGGCACGCGCGAATCCTTCACCTTCACGCGCGAACGTGAGGATGCGCCCATCGGCGGTAAACCATGATGCTTTATCGGCATCAAACTCAAGACGCTGATCCAGAGTAGAGGACCATCCGATGCCAAAAACACCTGAAGGAATATCTTGCGAGTTAGTCACAGCCAAGCTGTTATACATACGTTTCAGGTTCAGATTACGCGCAAAAGTTCCCGGGAAAGAAAGGTCGGTTTCAGGCTCAATGAAGTTACCCGTTGCCACGTTTACCGGATCATTTGCGAATCCGGAAGTAGGGATTTCGCCCGTGACCTGAGCGGGATGAACCTCGATTTTCTGAACCTGAGGAGCACCAGTTCCACGCTCCTGCATACGCTGATCCAGATATGCATTCGAGACGGTTTTGATGTTACCGGTGCCAGACCCAGCATCCCTAAAATCCTGGGCAACTCCAGAAACCCAGGTATTGACCTGGTTGCTCTGTTGAAGCCACCCCGCCATGCTGTTGATTGTTTCGCTGATATCGAGCGACCCGTGATGACACGAACTTGTGTAGGTGTTTAGCGCATTCGTAATGTCGGTATGCTTGAGGCCTGCTTCGTTGTCGTAGGATACACAGGCAGTATTGTAGCCGTCGAGGTTCTCTGGAATAGCAGAGGAAGTGCCGCCAGATGCATCAGGGGCGCCAGCATTGACATCGCGCTGCGGGGCAGAGCCGGGCTCAGCAGGTTTCGACGGGTTGGGAGCATAATCGGGACGGTGTTTGTTGAGAACAACACCATCCCAAGTTTGCTGCAAACCGTTGCGGTTCTCCCACTCCCGGGCTTTCTTACGGTTTTCGTTTTCAACATGTGCGCACTCTTTGATGTAATCTACCAGCTTCGCGCCATAACGGAGCATCGCCACAACGTTGGCGGAGTTATTGGCAAGTTGTACGTGGCACATATGAAAGTCGTGGGCGTATTTGCCCTCAAATTTATCTCGTGCAGTATCAAAAAGACCGTCTCGTCCACCCTGCTGGGTTTCGATAGTGTCTGCGGCAGAATTCAGCGCATTTCTGAGGTTATCGGATGCCCCATCATCAAACTGAACGTCAGGCATAGCGCGCGGCTTATCAGCCGTGCCGATACTCATGTTGTCGTCAACAGAGCTTTGCGGAGGATCAACATGCTTGAGCTCAGGCATAGGCGCAGGCTTACCGCCCAAAGAACTTGGTGAACCGCTGTTTTCAGGGGCGATAGGTTCAGGGCGGACGTGCGGCATAGCTGCTCCTTGTGTGGTTGTAGTTATATCAACGTAGATATAGTTAATGTTTGCGAGTGTCACAGAACACTGTATAGGATATATTTACCCTAACCTTCACATAAGGGTTAGTCAAGGATATTCGTCATGAACAGTACATTTAGGCGCGGCATGTCGGGCTGCTTCGCGCGTGAGGCGGTTGCTGAACCACGCACATGCAGGAACGGGCATGCACCGGTCGAGTACAACCAACCTGGCCTTTAAGTAGTGATGTTTAGATTTCTACCTCCGGCAGTGTAGGCACTGTACTCGCTCGCAGGAAGTCCTGACTTAAAGGTCGAAATCATAAGTTATTGGTAGGAATAATAGGGATAAAGAGTATAAGGGGCCTGGAGAATAGCAACAATGGGAAACTATATTTATTATTCCCTCATCTTTAGCGGCATCGCTATCTTTAGTTACCTCTCGTATCGAAGCGAGAAAAAACAAAAGAACTACTATCAGAAAATAACCTCGGCGTATACCATGGATTGGGGTGCCACACCGTCCTCGCATCGTGTGCCAACATTCGGCAAAGCAGGAGAAGACTCGTCTGCTGAGGGAAGTGCTGTGCATAAGAATGAGCGCTCTGATACTTTGGGAGAAACTCCTGAATCTGTTCCTGCTAGGGATGTCGAGGAGTTCGTGGAGAGTTTTACGAATATTGTTCAGAGGCGTCCTTTATTGTTCCCCATTGCAGGATGGGCCATGATGATAACAATCATATTTTTTGTAGGCTATATTGCTCTAGCTTTTATTGCAAGAAGGCCTTCGGAAGAATACGTCCCTTTTATTTTTGTTGTTTGTGTAACGTTTCCCGTTGCTGTTTTTTGTATTAGGTTCGGTCGTGATGATTATGTGAATTTTCGGCGTGCGGAGATTGTGCATAAACCTTTGGGTGGTGCTCGAAAGAGTTTTCCATATCATGCGATTGCTGGGTATTATTTTGATCCTCGTAATACAGAGCATGGGGTGTTTGAGGTGCAGACTCGGCAGGGGTATAAGGCGCGGTTTGTGCCAGGGATGTATAACTGTGTGTATGTGGGGTCGCAGATTGCGTTTCGGCTGGATTATGGGTATTGGGCTGATCCGTTATCTGTGTCTGATATGTGTGCGCTTGCTGCGTATGTGACAGATTTTCGGTGGGTGTATCGTTTGTTGGAGGTGCCTGCTAGTGCTCATTTGGATCAGCGTGATGTGGGGCTAAGGCCGGTGGGGAGTCCTTCGCCGGGTGCTGAGTATGTTCGCGTGGTTCCTGAGGTGGAGGATTTTGTGTATGCGAAATCTGTGATTACACGGTAGGTATTTGAGCGGTTCAAGGATTAATTCGCTTGATGATTCATAAGGTTGGGGTGAATAGCATTAAGTCTGGGTTCACTGCCGGGGCGAAAACCTACGGCGGCAACATTAAAAATGCTCGTGGGGAATCCGAAGCTCCCGGGGCTACTCTTCAGACCGGCACATCAGGGGCGGTAGCTGCTGATGAGCAGTGAACTTATCTTTGGTCTCTTCTGCCTAGTCTTTGTGGTGGGGACGTTTTGGCTCTCAGCAGTATTTGAAGGACGTCGGCGTGAGCGTGAGCAGAAAATTCAGCAGATATTAGAAGAAGCCTCTGACCCTCGGGCTGTAGTGCGGGTGCTGGCGTCGGTGCGGTTACAAGCGTCGTGGTTCATGAAAATGCTCTTATGGGTACTGCTTATCTTGATTATCTTGATGCAGCTGTCCTTCTTTGACCGTGTCCTCTCTGGTGGATCACCGGAAATACCGGTTATCTGGATCAACTTCACGTTTTTGGTTCTGGGGCTTCCTGCCACTGTGTGGGGTTTGTGGGTGTGCAGGGTCTCGTACCGGGAAATCCTGCCCGAGAAACTCATGAGGGTCACGAACCGGGGACGGAAACTTACACTGCACTACTGGCAGATTGACTCTAGTTATTTCACCCTATTAGGAGATGAAAACGGGCTCTTCGAACTCACCGACACCACAGGGATAGTGCACCGGTTTA